>CAZPZP010000490.1:0-3973 GCA_964591025.1 uncultured Chthonomonadaceae bacterium | reverse complement strand
AGTATAACTCACCTCTCGCATCGGGTGTTTTAAACCCCCGTCTGGAAAAACAAGCGTATTTCAGACGCACACTGCCGCATCGACTCCCCTCTCCTAACGAGGAACGAGTGGTCAGGAGAGGGGCGGGGGTGAGGTAAAGACGCTGTCCTTTGTTGTCGGGTACTTTCAGTGCCTGCTGCGAGAGGTGAGAGTATAACTTCCCGGCTTCATAGGTCAAGACAAAACAGGATTCGGGAGATTATACTTTTACAGTTCCTAAAGGCTTGACGGTTCCGACTGCGCCAACGCAAGGGCTTCGTTCAGCGTCATTGTGCGCCCATGTTCCCATGCCGTCGCAAAAACCTCCGCACTCAATTGCGCCCGAACTATCGCCACATCGCGATCATAATCGGTGCGGTCATTCGGCGTCATGAGAATCTCTCTGGTCTCTATGCGCTTTTCCACTGCGCCGAGAAGGTAGCATGCTTGTTCTGCGTGTCCCTCCAATGCCTTAAGGCTCGTTGCCCACACCATCCAACCAATAAGCATTGCATCTTCCCCAAGTTCCATTCCGATGGCGAAACTCTGTTGGAGGGAGAGACGTGCGGAGGTGAAATCCTCACGGTCACGTGCAATGAGTGCCAAGTAGCCTAATGTCGTCGCCACACCGCGCTTGTCTTCCAACTCACGGTAGAGTGCTAAACTCTCTTCTTGGAGCGATTGTGCTGCATCCATTCGCCTCTGCTTCCATGCGACCAGACCAAGATTATTCAGGGCGATGGTGATTCCCCATTTGTCCCCCGTTTTACGCTTCAGCGAGAGACTCTCCTCAAGAAGTGGCTTTGCCGAATCATAATTGCCCTGATCGAACGCCACCAGACCAAGATTGCCCAGTGAGATGGCAATCGCCTCGGTATCGCCCACCTGACGTTCGAGTGCCAATGCCTCTTCCATAAGCAATGCAGCGGAAGTGAGGTCGCCCTGATTACGTGCAACCAAACCGAGATTGCCCAAAGAACCGGCGATTTCCAGCGGATCGCCTTTTGCTCTTCTCAAGACTAAGGCTTCCTCATAAAAGTGTCGCGCCGCGTCGTAATCCCCTTGTCCCCATGCCAGCGTTCCGGCTCCGTTGAGTGCTTTTGCTCGAAGAGCAGCAGAGAGGTCGCCGCGACCAGCCAATCCGCTTTTGAGCCAACTGCGACCTTCGCTAAGACGACCTCGGATATACCAAAACCGAATCAATGCACTCACCAAGCGCAAGTGTCCTTCGCCCTCGACTGACCAAGCCAGCGCGGCACGAATGTTGTCCTGCTCCCGCTCGATGCGTGCCAGCCAAAGTGCCTGTTCTGCTCCGACAAGGTGCGGTTCCGCCTCCTCGGAAAACCCTACGAAAAAATTCTGATGACAGCTCCGCATGGCTTCGGTCTCACCTGCCGTGTTCAGCCACGCCGCCGCATATTGGCGCAGAGTTTCCAAGAGCGAATAGCGTGCCTCTCCGTTAATTTCTCGATATACCACCAGAGAGCGATCAATCAACGCCGCCAGCAAATCCAATATCTTAGTTTCTTCGATTCCTCTGCCCGCACAGGCGATCTCTGCGGCTTCCAGAGTCCATCCGCCCGCGAATACTGACAAGCGATTGAGCAAGGTTCGTTCTGCCTCCGAAAGCAGCTCGTAGCTCCAATCAATCAGGGCTTGCAGCGTCTGTTGGCGCGGCAGTCGCGTTTGATCTCCGTTGGTCAATAATCGGAAGCGATCCGCCAAACGTGACGCAATCTGCTCAACAGGCAAGACACTCACCCGCGCCGCCGCGAGTTCGAGAGCGAGAGGAATGCCGTCCAAGCGCGAACAGATTTCCGCGACGGCAGGGGCATTCTGGGGCGTGACCGCAAAAGACGAAGATGCCGCGACTGCGCGGTCTGTAAAAAGCTGAACTGCCTCGCAGTCTGGGAGTCGTTCGGGAGATACGGGCGGAATGAGAGCGGAAATATCGAGCGGCGAAATTCGGGCAACCGTTTCGCCCGCGACGCCCAATGATCGCCGACTGGTTGCCAAAATCCGCAGATGCGGGCAGACCATCAGCAGCGCACTTGCCAGTTCTGCACACGCTCTGCTGAGATGTTCACAGTTGTCCAGCGTCAGCAGCAGTGCCTTTCCCTTGAGATTGTCTCTCAGGGCTTGCAAGGGAAGTCTGCCCGGCTCTTCCGCCACTCCCAGCACCGTGGCGGCAGTTTGCGGGACGAGAGCGGCATCACTCAGGGTAGCTAAGTCCACAAACCAAACCCCGTCAGGATAGTCAATCGCCAACTCCTCCATCACCCGAACGGCAAGGCGCGTTTTGCCAACGCCTCCCGTTCCCGTGAGAGTGACAAGGCGGGCTTTGCTCAGACAGGCGACGATCTCGGCGACTTCTTTTTCTCGACCTATAAAGTTAGTCAAAGGGCGCGGCAAAACGCCCGTCGGCAGGGGCATCGGGGCGTGGACTGTCACAGAAGGAGCAGAAGCGGATTGCGCTTTGCGGCGCGACTCGGCACGAAGGCGGTGGAACAGTGCCGTTGTCTCTGGGTCAGGAGCGGCGTTGAGTTCCTGATGCAGATAGAGCCGCAGATTGCGATAGGCAACAGTGGCGGCGGGATAGTCTCCTTCGGCGGAAAGGGCTTGCATCAAAGTACGCAACGCCCCTTCCTGTAAGGGGTCTACAGTCAATATCGCCCGTAGGTAACCTATGGCGGCTTTGGGGTCGGCGTGTGCCGCCAAAGTTTCCAAACATTTCAGATAGGCTTGCTCACGGACGGCACGCTCAGGAATGACCCATTCCTCGGTGCAGCCTTCCATTAGCATCCCTTTGTAGATACCAACTGCACGCTCCAGCGAAGCCGTGTCGCCGCGTTTGACTGCCGCATCGAACTCGACAATGTCCACATCTGCCCCCGCCAAATCCAATCGGAGCGTATGCGGCGTCGGCGACAGCAAGCGTTCAGAAGCCTCCGCGCCTAACGCTTTTCGCAAGTCGGTGAGGGTCAGGCGTAGGTTGGCGAGTGCTTGCGTCGGGGAACTGTCAATCCAAAGCGTACCGGCAAGCCACTCCCGATCCACATCGCGCCCATGACGCAGGGCGAGCAGGGCGAGAACCCACAGCCCTTTGCGGGAACGCAAGGGCGGCAGCATCTCATCGCCCACACAAACCCGCATGGCTCCGAAAAACTCGATTTTCAGAAAAATCGCCGCGCCCATGACATTTTCCTCATGTTCTGCCCAAAAAACTTCACTTATTTTTGTTCGATAACGCTTTGCCCTGATTGCCGATAACGCCGCCGATAACGCCCGAATGCGATACTCTACTCGCAAGCAGAAAACAACATCGCTTGCCCGTGCGACACAGAGACGTGGCACGGACATTTCCAAAATGGAGAACAAGACAATGAAGTTGACACTACGCAACCGCGCAATCGCCGGTCTCGCCCTCGCCACCCTGAGCCTGATGATCCAGCGGACTGTTCCCGCCGGTGCTGCGTTCGCGGCAAGCCTCCCACACGTCGGCGAGATTGGCAGCCTGATGAGCCAGCGGACTGTTCCCGCCGGTGCTGCCCCGCCTCCCATTGATGGAGGAATTTCATCGGCTCCCGTCATACAGATCATACAGAAACCTGATCTGGTTGTCCCGACGCTTTCTCATTACAAAGAGGGACAGTTCTACTATATGCGGGCGACCGTCAAGAACAAAGGAACGGGTGCTTCCGTGCCGTGCCAGTTACGCATGAAAATCCACCTTTACAATCCCGGTCTGAACGGTGCGGGACCAAACGCGGTCTCCTATCAATACCGTAATGTCCCTGCTCTTGCTCCCGGTGAAGAATTCACAGCAACTGGATATATGATCGGTCCGTATTTTGAGGTTGAAGGAACTCAGTTGCGCTTCAAAGTGGACAGCGAGAACGTCGTCCAGAACGAATGGAATGAGTACAACAATCACGGTCTGTATGAGTTTTAATTA
>CAZPZP010000489.1:0-3988 GCA_964591025.1 uncultured Chthonomonadaceae bacterium | reverse complement strand
TTCTGTTCTCTGTCTTCTGTCTCCTGTTCCCTGTTCCCTCTGGTTTTGTGGTATATCTGTAGACAGATTATTTGGGAGACAGGGGCGAAACGATGCGGATTTTAGTCGTGGAAGACGAAGAGAAAGTCGCAAGCTTTGTCAAAAAGGGGTTGGAGCAGTCCTCGTATACCGTGGATACCGTGACAACAGGCGACGATGCGCTGGCGTTCGCGCTGGCGACTGCCTACGATGCGATAATTCTGGACATCATGCTGCCGGGACGCGATGGCTTGTCGGTGGTGCGCGAACTGCGGTCTCGCGGCATCAGCACTCCGGTTTTGGCGTTGACGGCACGCGGCTCATTGGAAGACAAAATTCATGGGTTGGACAGCGGCTGTGACGATTATCTGCCCAAACCGTTCGCGTTCGATGAACTGTTGGCGCGGCTTCGCGCTCTCTTGCGGCGTCAGCCTGCGAGCCGCGCCGTCAAGTTGGAATACTCCGGTGTTGCCCTCGATCCTGTCACTCGCGCCATTACTCGCGACGGCAAGCCGATAGAACTCACCAACAAAGAATACGCCCTCCTCGAACTTCTCCTGCGCCATCCCGGTCAAGTTTTTACCCGTACCGCCATCTTAGAGAGCGTTTGGGGCTATGACTTCGACGCGGGCAGCAATGTCCTCGAAGTCTATATGAATTTCCTTCGCAAAAAAATCGACGCGGCGGGCAAAAAGAAACTGCTCCATACGGTGCGCGGCGTCGGCTATGTTCTCCGCGAAGAGGAAGAATAGAAGAGAGAATTGACAATGACAGTCGCCGAAATCTATCAGACTATGGACTACGGAGTCGCGCCCGAAAGCGACAAGCAAGCCCGAAAGTGGCTTACCGATTATGACCGCAAATTCGGCTTATACATTGGCGGCAGGTTTCAGTCCTCGAACTCAACAGAATACTTCGAGACAACGAATCCCGCTACGGGCGAACTGTTGGCGCAGATCGCACAGGCGGACGAAACTGATGTCAACCGCGCCGTAGAAGCCGCACGAAACGCCCAAGCAGACTGGTGGGCATGGGGCGATCACAGACGCGCCCGTTTTCTTTACGCCCTCGCCCGCCAAATCCAAAAGCACTCGCGCCTGTTTGCTGTTTTGGAAACTCTCGACAATGGTAAGCCGATCCGCGAAACCCGCGACCTCGACATTCCTCTTGTGACGCGGCATTTTTATCATCATGCGGGCTGGGCGCAGTTGATGCACGCCGAGATGCCGAATTGTGAACCTGTCGGTGTCGTCGGGCAGATCATCCCATGGAATTTCCCTCTGTTGATGCTGGCGTGGAAGGTCGCACCCGCCTTGGCGATGGGCAATACGGTTGTTCTCAAACCCGCCGAATATACTCCACTTACGGCACTGCTCTTCGCGGAAATCTGCACCGAAATCGGCTTACCTGCCGGAGTGTTCAATCTCATTACAGGCGATGGAACAACGGGTGCGTTTCTCGTCAATCATTCCGGCGTGGACAAAATCGCGTTCACGGGTTCGACGGAAGTCGGACGCATCATTCGCAAAGCGACTGCCGGAACAGGGAAACGCTTGTCGCTCGAACTCGGCGGCAAATCGCCCTTTGTGGTTTTCGACGATGCCGACTTAGACAGCGTTGTTGAAGGAATCGTTGACGCGATCTGGTTCAATCAGGGCGAAGTATGCTGTGCCGGGTCACGCCTGTTGGTTCAGGAAAACATCGCGGACAAACTCCACCAAAAACTCAAAACTCGTATGGAAACCCTGCGCGTCGCCGACCCGATGGACAAAGCAACAGATGTCGGTGCGGTAGTCGCTCCCGTCCAATTGGAGCGCATTCGCTCGCTGGTAGACGCCGGAGTTGCCGAAGGCGCGGAGTTGTGGCAGTCGGCGCGAGAATGCCCACCAATTGGCTGCTTTTATCCGCCGACCTTGCTCACCAATGTTTCGCCCGCTTCTCTCGTCGTTCAGGAGGAGATATTCGGTCCTGTTTTGGTTTCGCTCCCGTTCCGCACTCCCGCCGAAGCCATCGAACTTGCCAACAATACGCGCTATGGTTTGGCGGCGAGCGTCTGGTCGGAGAACATCAATCTGGCACTCGATACCGCCGCAAAACTCAAAGCCGGAACCGTCTGGATCAACAGCACCAACCAGTTCGACGCGGCTTCTGGCTTCGGCGGTTATCGCGAAAGCGGCTTCGGGCGCGAGGGCGGGCGAGAAGGCTTGTGGGAATATGTGAGGAGGGAACAGGGAACAGGGAACAGGGAACAGGACAATGCAAATCCGATCCACGAAACAACACGAAATCAACACGAAAATCATTCTAACAATGTAACAGAGCAGGCTGTTCCCTCTTTGGATCGGACGCCCAAGCTCTACATCGGCGGCAAACAGGCGCGTCCCGATTCGGGGTACAGCCGGAGGGTTCTTGGGGCGGATGGGGCGCATTTGGGAGAAGTGGGCGAGGGAAATCGTAAAGATATACGGAACGCAGTCGAGGCGGCAAGAACAGCGGCTGTCTCTTGGGGGCGCACGACGGGTCACCTTCGGGCGCAGATTTTGTACTATCTTGCGGAAAATTTGGAGACACGAAGCGGAGAGTTTGCAGCGAGAATTGTTGCCATGACGGGGCAGACAGTGGAAGCGGCGAATCGGGAAGTCGGGACGGCGATAGAGAGTCTGTTCACGTTTGCGGCGTATGCGGACAAATATGACGGCGCGATGCACAGAACAGCAACACGCAGCATCACTATTGCGATCCCGGAACCGTTGGGCGTCATGGGAATTGCGTGTCCGACAGAGACGCCGCTGTTGGGGTTTGTAGTGTGTGTGGCGTCGGCGATTGCGATGGGAAATGTGGTTGTGGCGGTTCCGTCGGAGAAGTACCCGCTGAGTGCGACAGATTTTTATCAAGTGCTGGAAACCTCCGATGTGCCGTCCGGCGTCGTTAATATCGTCACGGGTTCGCGGGAAGAGTTGATCGGCGTTTTGGCGGCGCATGATGAAGTGGCGGGCGTCTGGTATTTCGGGACTGCGGACGGGGCGGCAAACGTCGAGCGACTGTCCGCGGGCAATATGAAGCGCACTTGGGTTCAGGACGAGACAGAGAGTATCGCGTCACTTGAAGCCGGTGAGTTTCTGCGCGAAGCCACGCAAATCAAAAATGTCTGGCTTCCCTATACCGATGAGGTTTCGTGGTGATAAAACGATGATTGATCATGATCGCCTATTCAAAGAGCTGCTAACGACGTTCTTTTACGAGTTTTTGGAATTGTTTCTGCCGGATGTTGCCGCTTTTGTCGAGCGTGACAGCATCACGTTTTTGGACAAAGAAATTTTCACGGATGTGACTTCGGGCAGGAAATACGAAGCCGATATTGTTGCACGGGCAAAATTTCGCGACGAAGACGCTTTTTTTCTCCTGCACGTCGAAAGTCAGTCGTACACAGAGGATGACTTTCAGAGACGAATGTTTCGCTATTTCGCTCGGCTGTTCGATAAATATGAACTGAAAATCTATCCGATTGCGCTGTTTTCGTTCGACGAGCCTTTGCGTCTGGAACCGCATCTCTATTCTGTGGATTTTCCAAACAAGCGGGTTCTCCACTTCGATTTCGACGTGATTCAGTTGAATACTTTGGTGTGGCGCGACTTTTTGAGTCGTCCGAATCCGGTGGCGAGTGCGCTGATGGCGAAAATGAAAATCGCCCCCGAAGATCGCCCAATTGTCAAAGCCGAGTGTCTGCGAATGATGGTCAATCTTGGGCTTGATGAGGCGCGAACGCAGATGCTTTCCGGTTTTGTAGATACGTATTTGAGTTTAGATACCATTGAGGAAGCCGTTTTTGAGGAAAAAGTGGCGGAATTTAACCCGCCCGAGGAGGAACGAGCGATGGAAATTGTGACCAGTTGGATGAAAAAAGGAATTGAGGAGGGACTCAAGCGCGGACGGGAAGAGGGCAAAGAAGAAGCCCTCAAACTTGTACCGA
>CAZPZP010000488.1:0-3992 GCA_964591025.1 uncultured Chthonomonadaceae bacterium | reverse complement strand
AACTCGCTCTGAACATAGGCGGTGACATCCCATTCATAGTAGGCGAGTTGTGAGCGTACTGTTGTTGTGGCGAGCTTCGCGCCAAGTGCGGGCTGATTATTCCATGTGATTCCGCCTTCCGTCCATGTCGTATTGGCAACCGCATAGACCGAATCTTGCGATGCGGAGTTCGTGCCTTCGCGTGAACCATACAAGCGCAGTTTCACCGAACTGGGATATTTCTTGACTTCCGTCAGGTCGAACTTCACGAAAGTATTACGAGACAAATCCGGCGGGTCTACCTTGACGATCAACTGTGCATCGCCGCCATAGTTGATGTTGGCTCCGCCGCCTGAGCGAACATACGCATCGGCAATCGGAGACAAAACGGACCCCGTCGATTTTTTCGTCGGGATCGCCATGACCTGCTCAGAGTTGGTGCCTTCGCCCGCAGGGTTGGTCGCCGAAACCACATAATAGTATTTGAAGCCGTTGCTGACAAAGGTATCAATATAAAGCGGACGTGTCAAGCCCCTTCTCAGAACACGATAAGGTCCGCCGCTTTTGGTGGAACGCCTGATGGTATAGGTGTCCGCGCCGCCGACACTCTCCCAAGTCAAGCCGACGCGCCGGTCTCCCGCAATCGCCGCCAAACCGTTGGGCGTGCCGGGTGCGCCGGGGTTCGCCAGCAAGCCGTAAACGACAACCTGCCCCGTTGCGCCGATCTGTGCGCTGTTGATGCCGAAACTCGCCATATAGACTTTGCCGTTGGCGATTGTCGGCGAAACGTATTTGGCAAATTTGCCGATATTGTCGCGGGCGGCGTTCTGCTTGCTATTCCACAATTCGCGCAGACGCGGCACACCATTGCCGTCATTGGTGATCGTGTTCGCGTCGTAAACGCGGAAAATTCCTTCAACAACGGCATTGTTCGCGTTGGCGTTGAGCGGCGACGATGCCCAAACCAGAGCGGTTCCGGCTGTTGTGCCGTTTGCCGAAAGAGACAGCATCGCGCCGGGCATTCCGTCCGCGACACGGGTTGTGCCGGTAGCAATAGGCGTCGAGAGCAGCCGACCGTTCTCATATTTGTACGCCTTGAGGTTGTCCATCTCCGACCAAATGTAGATCACTTGCCCGTTCTGACCATTATAGTAAATGGGCGAACCGTGCAGGTGACTATTGAAGCCGCGAAAACTCTGAGCCACATTGTCGGAGCCGGGCGTAAATCCGCCGAGACTGGCACGATCCATGAGGTAGAGTTTGCCCTCTTTGCTGCCGGCGAGAATATGATTCGTGCCGGGAATGGCGAGGACACCGGCAGAACCGAGATCGTCATCGCGGGCGTTGAGGTCGTTGACGTTGAAGGGCGTGAACCAACTGGCAAGCGTCAAATCGGCGTTGAGTTTGATCACGCTGTTGCCCAAACTCTGTCCGCCGGTGTTTTTGTCGAAGGTTCCGTTGCCGGTGATGCAGTAGAGGTTGCCGCTTTCGTCAACAGTCAAGCCCTGCCCCGACATCCAAATCCCTGCCATATTGCCCGTCGCCGACGCATTGAAATGGGCAAGACGCTGCAAGGTGGTTTTGTGGTAGGACATGACCCAGCCGTAATAGGGACCAATGTCGTTGTGAGACGACCACGCCACATAGACGTTGCCGTTTGCAAGCGTAATCGCGGGGCGTTGGTTGGAGCGGCGCGGATTGAACGCGATTCCGCCCAAGGTTCCGGTAATTTCGACGGGGCTGTTGGCTCGCTCGTTTCCGGTGGCAATATCCACGGCATGAAGCCACTGACTGTAAGTGTTGTTGGCGTTTTTGTTGCGGTGAACGAGATACATTGCGCCGGTTGCCGGATCGATCACGGGCGTACTGAGAATGCCGACCTTGACCGAAACATCGCTGATAGACTGGATATCGCCGACGGGAACGGGCGTGCCATAATTCTTCTGCCACAGGGGAGTGGATTGCGCGGGATCGTCGGCATCGAAACAATATAGGGAATTATTCATTGTAGCGACAAAGATCACATTATGCGTGCCTTGTCCGGGAATCGCCAGATTGGGAACATACAGCGGCTGGGCATAAACTTCGCCGTCCACATCGCGGGCAAACAGTTTGCCAAAGCGCGTAACATTGACGTTGGTCGTATTGAGAACTGTCTCGTTGAGATTGGCTCCCGTGCGAAGATTGTCGTTGTGCTGTGTTAAGACGGCAACCTGAGCCTGAGAAAGAAGAGACGTGCCGACGAGTGCGGCGAGAGTGATAACGGTCTGTGTGATCTGTAACAGAATACGGCGGGTCAGTTGGGTGTGTAGCAAGCGCATGGGGCGTTCCTCCTCGAAACCTCGAATTGCCTCGCCTCATTGTGAGCCAATGAGTCAATAGATTATGATGTAATGATATGTCGGATTTGTTCCCTTTCCGGGCAGATTTTTTTCTGTTCGAGAAAACAGGTAAAATAGCACAGGCGAAAATTTGTCATAGCAGTCAAAATTCGCGAGTCGAAATCGAGGAGAACAGAAGATGAATCGCATTTTCGCCGGTCTAACGCTGGCAGGAATTTTGGGCGTGTGTGCGTGGAATACCGCGCCGGTCTATGCACAAAAAGAGGGCGAACGCAAGGCGCATCCCGAACAGGCGTCGGTTGCCGCCAAAAAAGAGTTTGCGACGGCGGGCGAGAAAGATGCCGCTGTCACCAAAGCCCTCGACGCCTCCAAACTTGCTGAACTCAAAAAGTTGGAAGACAAAGACGCCACGTTCAAGGGAACCGTCGCCAAAGTGTTCACGGCACGCGGCAACAGCATGATCATCTTGAATTTTGCGGACAACTACAAGGAAGCGGCGACGGCAGTTCTGCGTCCCAAATACTACGATAAATTTCCCGATCTGAAGAAATTAGACGGCAAAAAGGTTGTCATCAGCGGCAAGATCGTGATTTACAAGGATCAGCCGGAAATCATCCTCACCAAACCCGAACAGATCAAGGTGATCAAATAGCCATGTCCCCTACTCTGCACGTATCCCCCACAGAACCGAAATTCGCCGTATCAACATGGAGTCTGCATCGCACGCTCGGCGTGATGTATGCGGACAAGCCGGGCTATAACGGCGAACGCACGGCACGCGAAGTGTTCGGCAAACCACAATCTGCGCTCTTGGAAATTCCGGCGAAATTGGCGGCGATGGGCATATCCCGTGCGGAGATTTCTCATTTTCACCTGCCGAGCCGCGATGTTTCCTATTGCGACGAACTCAAGCACGCGCTCGCCGAGTCGGGCGTCGAAATGTTCACTCTGCTTGTCGAGGACGGCGATATGACACACCCCGACGATGCCGCCCGTGATTTGGCGTGGATGGCAGAATGCGTCACGACGGCGGGGCATCTCGGAGCAAAACGCGCCCGAATTATTGCCGGAAAACAAGAACATTCCCCTGCGACTATGGAAAAGAGTGTTGCGGGCTTTCACGAATTGGTGAAGCGTGGCAGCGACTGCGGCGTTGAGATTGTCACGGAGAACTGGTTCGATCTTTTGGACACTCCCGAAGCCGTGAATGAACTCTTTGAGCGTCTCGATGGCTCTATAGGGTTGAACGCGGATTTTGGCAACTGGGAGGGATCACGGAAATATACCGATCTCGCCGCGATTTTTCCCTTGGCGCAGTCGTGTCACGCCAAATGCAATTTCGACGCCGCCGGAACCGAAGACTGGGACGATTACGGGCAGTGTTTGGAGATCGCGCAAAACACGAACTTTTCCGGCGTCTATACACTGGTCTATGACGCGCCCGATTCCGATGAGTGGGGTGGTTTGGCACGCGAAAAACAATTCATCACGGAATACTGTCAAAAAGCGCACTAACTTTCCTTGCGGGTACAAAAACGTACCCGCCTGAAAAACAGACGTCCTACGGACGAACCATTTGTGAGGCTGATGGTTTCCTCTGAGAGACTCTGTACGCCACCCATGCCGTTAGGAAGGCGGTAACCTTGTGGTATGCTTCTGCAAATCGTCTTA
>CAZPZP010000487.1:0-4001 GCA_964591025.1 uncultured Chthonomonadaceae bacterium | reverse complement strand
GGAACGAGACCTGCACGCAGACATTTATTCTGCTGGACTCTTGCAAGAGGTCTAACGTAAGGTTTTAGCCCTCGAAGGAGGGCTTCGCAATGCCAGAACGGGGGTTTACCTCTCCCCCGACACTCAGTCGCTATGGAAGCCCCTTGAGGAACCGCGCCGCCTCACGCTCATAGGTATTGAAGGGATTCTTGAGGTCAAGCTGCCGGTTCCGTTCGATATACACCGCGTCCCAGTCAATGACATAGCGCGTGCCGGGTTTCGAGATCAACTGCGACACGATCTGCCCGCGCCCTAATGCTCGCGTATTCTGCGGTGGCGTCGTGATCGCCGCTTCAACATCGGCATCGGTGGTCATCCGCTGCATCGCCCCCGCCGCCTCCAACCCATAGAATAACCCGTCTCGCGGACTGATGTTGTGATACTCCAGATCGAGACTCTGCATCACGTCGTCTTTCCACGTCAGCCCGTTCTCCTCCATATACTGCTGGTACAAAACATATTTTGCCGACCAATCGAGCCGATCCGAAGTTGACAACGGATCACGCTCCAAATCGTCGAGTGTTCGTTCCCATTCGCGCAGAACCGAATCTGTCTGTTCATCGCGCCGCTGAAAATATTTCTTCGCCGCGTCCAAATACCGACGCTGCAAATCAATCGCCGGAATGGTTTTGCCGCCGCGCAGTCGCACCGTCCATTTCATTTCCGGGTCACGCGAAACGGAACGCAGAGTATCGAGCGGATCGGCGAGTTCAATATCCGTTGGGATTGTGCCTTCCTCGATCAAATCCAAAACCAAACTCGTCGTTCCGATTTTCAGCCAGCACGCATATTCGCTCATATTGCTTTCACCGAACAGAATATGCAGACGATGCAGGTTGCTGTAGGAATAATACGAATCCCATTTTGGATTGATGATTGCCCGATTGAACCGAACCCGCGACGAAATGGTTTTGACAATATGATCGGCACGCTGAGAGAGTTGGAAGTCCACATTGGGATCGATCTCGACGCCGTAGAAATTCGAGACCCAAACATAATCTACTTCGTGTTCGCCGAGGGTCATGATGTTGTTTTTGCTGCTTGGGCGAGTAAGGCGATGCCCTCCCACGCGCCCGATGCCCGCATAGACCTGCCGCGTCACTAAAAACGGCAGCAGATACGAAAGGGCGTCTGTGAAGAATCGGTCTTCTATCTGCACGAGATAATTCTCATGGCAGCCGAATGTATGCCCGCCGAAGTGGTCAATGCTGTTGTTATGGAAACTCACCGACTCCTGCAAGCCCAACTCTTCGACTAACTGCGCCAGCAGCATCCGACCTGCACGATCATGGCGCACAAGATCAATCAAATCCGTGCATTCCGGCGTCGCATATTCCTCATGGCTTCCAACGGCGTCAATATAGAGCCGCCCACCATTTTTGAGAAAGCCGCCTGCCCGCGCCGGCTCGAACGCATAATCGCGAGCGTGCAGATCAATGACGCCCAATTTCCTTTCATAAAAAGCGTAATCTTTGACCTGCTCGACGATCTCCTCCGACGTGCCGACGGAAGGATCGCGGGTCATACAGCCAAATTCCGTCTCTATCCCAAATATCCGTTTTTCCATGATGCTGTCATGCCTCGGTATGCATTTGATTGCGTTTTTCACCTCAGAAGAATACGGTAAATCGTGTATTCCTCTGCAATTGTGGAACAACCCTATCAGAGGGAGTGACAAATAGTCATCGCTCCACAATTTGTGGGATGACTGTTTTCAGCAATTCCAACCAGATACCGCTTCGCTACTGTGTTACCGCAGTCGCATCTCCTGTCGTTATTGTTGTTTAATGATGAAAGGACTTTTGACCTATGCAAAGTCGTGTTCTGGCAGACAGTGCAGTACTGTCAATTGCCTTGCTTTGTCTCGCTTCGGCGTCTTTCGGGGCAAATGCCTCGAAGAAAATGCCTGTTGGTTCGTTTTCGACTCGTCCCGTTGCTTCCGCTCAAGCCTTTACAAAAACCTTGCACACTGATCGGCTGATGCTGTCACGCTATGCCCGCCTGTTCCGGCTTTCGCCGTACCAAACGCAGCAAGCACTCGCTCAGATTCATCTTATGAAGTTACCCCAAGACGATTTTCTGCGTGTCCACTATGTCAAAAACAGCGAACAGATAGGCTATCGGTTGCGCCGAGTACGCAAAGGGACGCTCGTTTTCGCATTATCTGATGGCACGCCGATCTTGGCGCAAGTCTGTGGCAATCCGCTTCAGTCGCAATTTCGTATGCCCGCGATGATGGTTCCTCCGACACAAACTATGCAGATTGCCGATTTTCGCCCCGAGGAGCCGCTTGATATGAAGCCGTCTCCCATGCCGCTCGATATGCATCTACCAAACATCGCGACACTCACGGTCATACCACAGATTATACTGGAAGAACCAACGCCCATTGTCGCCAGTGAAATCAAGATTGCACCGGGATCTGGTGAAAATGAGATCGAAGCACTTCTCTCTCCTGCAAATTCCGCAGGTAGAGCGGGTTTTCCTGCTTGGAACGCAACAAGCACTTTGCTCTTGAGTCCTTTGCTTGCCGGACTGTTGCCCTCGCTCTTCAACCGGCGCAGTACAGAGAGTGGCAACACTACTGACACTCGCACTTCCGATTTTGTGCCTGTGGTTGCCCCTGTTGCGCCTAATGGCGGCACCGTGACTGATTCCCTTCTGCCCTCTCCTTTGATTGTCACGCCGGAACAATCTGTTAAAGACTGGGCAATAGGCGGCAACTCAGAATCTGCTCTCGGCGCGGGAGGCGGAGGCGGTTCAGGTGCTTCAATGGGTAGCGGCGCAGAAAATTCTCCCCTGCTTGGCGAGACCGGCACTACAATCGGCAGCCCTTCCAACCCCTTTGACTCTCAAGGAAATTTCCCGATCCCCAGCGTAACAAGCTTGACTATCAATGCGGTTCCGGAACTCGGAAACGCAGTAATGATTTTCGGTTGCTTGGCAATTGCCGGTGTCATTGTCAATTTCTCCCGTCCCGGCAAAAAGCAATAAACAAAACGGGAGGGAATTTCTCCCTCCCGTCCATCCAATCCTCTGTTGTCTCTAACGATAATCCGAGAGAATCGGTTCCAAGTCTTTCGCGCCGAGCAGTCGGAAGCGTGTATCACGCACATTGCGCCGCTCCAAAAGCGCGACTTCCAGTTCAGCGGTTTTGAGTTCGTCCCGCAGGAACACGCGGTCTGCGTCCGCTTCGTCAATTTCCCGCAGTGGGTTATAGTCTTCGTTTTCATCGGCGCGATTGCCGATCCGACGCTCCAACGCTCTTCGCGCTCCGAGTGTCCACGTCGCCAACGCCAATTTAATCGCCTCTTCACGCGGCAAACGCTCGGTGCTGTCGCCGATTTTTTCGAGCATCTGATCTTCGGCGGCTTGCGTTCCGGCAATCACCGCCGCGTGCGGATACTGCCGGAATTCGCCGTCGTAGTTCATGGTGAAGAATACATCGAGATCGGCGGTGCGTCCTGCTTCGGCGAACAACGCCCGAATGATGAACGGTGAAGTCCACGCATCGCCGAACGCCTTTTTCAATGCAGGACTGAGATAGAATCCCGCCAATCGCTGAATGGTCACATCATCGGGACTGCGCTCGAATCCCTCTTGGTGCGCGTACTGAATGGAACTCAGGCGGATATTCTCGATGTCGGCTTGCTTGCCGATGGCAGAGAACATCTGCCGGTCGTAAATTTCGTAGACTTTGCGCTGAGTGCGGCGCAGGGTCAGGAGTAGCAAGCCGCCCTGATATGCCAGCCCGACAACAGGACTGCCTTCGCGCAAGTTGTCTTCGATATACTCTTTTTTATGCCCGATGGCTTCGTTGAAATCAAATGGTGAATACATAAATCCGTCCTAAAATTTGTTTCCCATGATATTGGGAACATGGTTGCTTATGGTTCTTTCAAAGGTGTAAGAGTTCCCGCTGGAGGCATCGGCTCGAATCTCGGCTGTGTCTCCCGTCGAAG
>CAZPZP010000486.1:0-4002 GCA_964591025.1 uncultured Chthonomonadaceae bacterium | reverse complement strand
AACCCCCGGTTAAGAGCAGCAACGAGATTTGGACAGTAACAATTTATTCTGCTGACTCTTGCAAGAGGTCTATTGGGTCGTTGCCGACTGAGATGCGAGTCTTTTATGGAGAGTTCGCTTTCGTCAGAAATTCGGTGGTGTTGAGTTTTGCGCGAATGTTGGGCGTGTCGCAGGTCAGTTTCGGTTGCCCATTTTTGACTTCCAGTTCCCAAGTGCCGTTTTCTAAAAACAGGGTCAGCAAAGGAATGGATTCGGCGGCGGTGTTGAGCCAGATGCGCGTCGCCTTCTCGGATGCCTTGCCTTTGGTGATCACGGGAGCGGTTCCGGCGTTCAACAATCTCCAGCGTGTGCTAGGACTGACGGGAGCCTCCAAAACCTGCCCTGTATTCTCCGCTTGGGTCACCATTTTCACCACCCAATGGCGCGATTTTTCGAGCGGTTTGCCGTCGAGCGAAAAGGCAATAATCCCCGCGATGGGAGACGCCGACACGATTTTTAGCCCATCGAGAGTATAGAGTTTACCCGTTTTCAGTTCTCCGGCAAGCATTCGGAGCGTAGGAGTGTTGACTTCGAGCCGCCCTTCGTTGCTATAGCGCGTGATTTGTTTGGTATCGCTGCGCCAAACGCGGGCTTGGAATGACTCAACGCTCATCCCGAATTGCGCGAGACGTTTTTTGAGCGTGCCGACATCGGCGATTGTTCCGGCGGGAATCACGGATTTGGGCGGCTTCGTGGTGGAGTGGTTGACGCGCACGGAGTATGCGGCACGGTGCAGATCGTTTTGCCGATTGGGATAGCGAAAGCGGCGTTCGGGCGGATAGGCGAGCGTCAGGGTATTTTTTGCCGGTGCGATAGCCCCGCGCAAATAGGCTTGTCCGGCAAGCGCATACAGTCCCCAAACGGTTGGGTCGGCTTGAAACGCGAAATCATTGAGAACGTCGGAATTGGTTCCGTTGGGAGCCTGATTGGTCTGATAGCCGAACAGCAGCATGGCGTCGAAATCTTGGAGGGCGGCATAGGCAAGGGCTTCGGGAACGGAGGCACTGCGATAGCGATTTGGCGCGATAACAGCCCATTCGCGAATGACAACGGGCTTGTTATTCCAGCGCAAACACGCAGTAAACGGCGCGAAGCCGCCGGGGCTATCACTTCGCAACGGATTCTTGTTGACATAGAAGCGACTGCCCGGAAATTGCGAATTGGCGTCGGGCGTATCGCCATACCAGTTTTCTGAGGTGAAATCGCACTCTTCGGCGACACTTGCCACATCGGGCATGACATCATTGGAGACAACGGCAGTCACGGGAACGCGCAGACCGAGCGAGCGCACAAAACCGCGCATTTCCCGAAACCACGCTTTTTGGAGTTCGGTGAGGAACAGCACGCCGTCATATAATCGTTTGGGGGCGCGGCGCGTGTCCACAATATCAGAGGCGGATTTCTCGAACGTATATGTCATATTCGGCAGATCAACCGTTCCGGCGTCGAGATTTTCGGTATTGTTGAGTGCCGACGAGCCGTTGACTTGTCCCCACGCCGCCGCAAGCCTCGCCTGTGTGCCATAGCGACCTTTCAGAAACCGATTCCAGCGCGTAACGAGGTCGGTATGGTACGGCTCCACCAGTGCATTGAGTTTTTCGGGATAGAGAAACATCCCATGCTCGTTACAGATTTCGACGAGTGCCAACGCCGGATCGTCCACCATTCGCAGACCCGTATAGGGATTTTTGTGGGTGAGCAATGCGGCGGCAAACTCTTTTTGGAGATCGATCAGGAACCTATCGAACACAGCATAAGGGCGTGCGCCGCGATCCAGTGCGTTGGCGTTGATGACTCCGTCATCGGGCTTGAAGGTGCGAAAATCGAGCAGGTCTATATAGTAGTAGATGCCGCGCTTCCGCAAGTTGGCGATCCATGTGTCGATCCGATCCAGATAGCGCGTATCGAACTGGCGCGAAGTCGGGTTATCCGTTTTGCCGAGCAGACAGTTGCGGTTATCGATGGCTTCGAGGCGCACCATATTGATTCCGGCGCGGGCAAATGCTTCGCACGCTTTTTCAATAATACTGTTCGGCACATCAAGCCGCGTACTGGATATATTGACGCCCCAAAACTTCGCCCGTGTGCCGTCCTCGAAGCGGAATTTGTTGTCTTTGGCGAGCGTGACAAAGCCGCGCTTACCGGCAGGAGTCTCCAGCGTATGCCGAAAATCTATCGCAGAGGAGTCGGCGAAAACCGTGTTAGGATTGTGCGGCGGCTGCGCGAACGAGGGGGGATAAAAGAGAAGGAGAAGGATACCGAGTAAGAATTTGTATCGCGTCCGAAGGACGCCCGTCGGAACGACACCGAGGCGGGTACTTTCAGTACCCGCCTTGAGTCTTATCGTAGCAACGACATTTGGACAGCAACCATTCATTTCGCCGAAACCTTGCCAAACCGCTCCAGTTGGAATCGGGTTTTCACTACCCTACAGAAAATGAGGTGATCGGAGCAATAGGTTTGCTCACTCACCTCTCACAGCGGGATCGAGACGTTTTTCTCCAACCAGAAAAGTCGCGGTTTGCGTCTGGCGGCAAGGCGCATCGATAGCAAGCAGGTCGCGCTATACCGACGAGCAGAGCGACACTGCCGGGTTCGGGAACGGGCGCAACCCGTCAAACCGTGACGCGGCAACCGCAAGCAAAAGTCAATTTGACAGGCGAATCGCATTCCTCAATCTGCCCGTCGTGATAGTGCGAGACGCGGTTGGTCTCCGGGTTGAAAAGCACGATGTCGGGTATGCCCTGTGCGAGATAAAATGGCAGACTGACTTCCGTATCCTTCTTCTCATAGCCTGCGCTGATAATCTCAATGACGGCTTCGGGTAATTCCGTCACAGACCTGTCCTGATCCGCAGGTTCGGTGCAGTAGACCGCAATATCAGGGCGTTTGTAGGAACCATCGGGGAAAAGGATAGTCACATCGGCGATAGGATGGCAGCCGCAACCGTTCGGAGCGGCATTGTCGAGCAGAGAAATCTGCATATCCAGCGTTTTCCTCTGATGGCGATAAACGGGCATCGCTTCCCACACGGAAATCCCGTTGACATACTCCAATTTGACCCCAGCCTGTTGCGGACCATATTCCATTGCGTCATTAATGAGCGTCAAAAGTTCTTTCGCGTCTGACGTTTGCCCCCGCGTCTGCGCTTCTTCCCGTTCCCGTTGCATTGGCTCGTTGTTTGCGTCAAGGCGTTTTTCGCACTCTTCGCAGGGGATCGTACCAAGTGTTTCTGTTGCCATGGGCGGGTTCCTTCCTGATGTTTTTTACATCCTATTATACTCTACCCGTGCCTAATACTACAGTTGTAGAAACGGCAGGGTCTATTTTCGCTTCTTGTAATGATAACACTTGGCAAGGGTTTGGTGAACCCGTCGCCAGAGTGACCACAGCAAATAATGGGTCGGCTCAGCGGGAGGAATGAAGTGTAACCGATCATCGGGAGCAAATACCCAATAGTACGCTTGCTCGCTGAGGTTGGAGAGACTGCGCCGCACCAACAGCCCGCTCGCAAACCCGTCTTGGTACGGATTTGTCGCCTTTCTTGAGGAAGCCCGTCTCATCAATGACCAGCACGCCCTCGGAATGTCCAAGATGTTCGACGACATACGCTTGCAGGTCGTCCCGCACGGCGTCGGCGTTCCAAACGGCGAGGTCAAGCAAGTGCTGAACTCGGTAGGGTGTCTCATGTCCGAGATGTTCGGCGAGTTGCCAGCCGTTTTTGCGCTCAATCGGACTGAGCAGTCCGCGCACGTACTCGCTTGCCTGTTGCCGTGCTTTGGGATGAGCGAAGCGACAGGCGAGGCGTTTTGTCAACGTGTCAAAATGCGCTTCCCATTTGGGGAGCGGAACCAGTTGAGTGGCAAGGGTTGAAAGAGACAGAGTTTCCATAACTTTGTTCTTCCACTATTCTGCCTCATTTCTCCAACTGTAGTACTAAAACGAGTGGTCTCCCACCCGTCG
>CAZPZP010000485.1:0-4019 GCA_964591025.1 uncultured Chthonomonadaceae bacterium | reverse complement strand
AAACAGGCGATTGTTTTGGCGTTGGGCAACATGGAAGATACCGACGCATTGCCAACAATTTTCCATCTCGCTCACAGCGACGCGCCAACAGATCACGAACAAGATACGCGCACAATGGCAAAAAAGCAACTCGCCATTCTCACCAAAATCAAGGAAAAGCAAAAGGTCGGCAGTATGCTTCTCCGTGCCTCTGACGCCCCCGCCACAGCACAAGATGAACTCCTACGTCCGGCACACGCCACGCAGGAAACCCAACCCGAAACGCTCTTGCGTCCTCATCTTGGCGAGTAATTGGGTTCGTGAGGATTTTAGGGCATATACAGCGGATTATGGCAAATATAATTCTTGAATTGCCCAAAGTCCCGCGAACTCATCAGCAGATAATTGTAGGCGATGCGCCAGCCGCAGTCGAGCAGCCATTTCAGCATAAGATCATTGGTTCCGGTGAGGGCAAGAAAATGGTCGTGTTCTGTAAAGAAAATCAATTCGTCACGCGGAACCAATGTGCGCTGGAGCAGAGCCAAATGCGCGGTCATTCGGGGCAAATCGGTCTGCTCGACTGCCGAAACGGGACCGCTGGCGTGCGTACTCATATAACCATAGCCGACAATTTCCCCCGAACTTCCTGCCGACGCCTTGCGGAATAATCGCGCCACTCCTTTCGCGCCGCCCATCTGATTCGCCCAATGGCGGTGTTCCTGCGGACGCGCATAGCCAACAATCGCCCGATCCAAAGCGTCAATTTCGGCTTGAATTTCCGGCGTGAGAACGATGGGATCAGCACAGAGCGGTTCCTGCTGTGCAAAATGTGGGAAGGAGAAAAACGTCAAGACAGGGCGCAACGCGGGAAGTGCGCTGTCCAAAATCGCCGATTCCTGCTGTGGAGGCGAAGGCAATGCCCCAAGCGAACCCGCCATCAACACCATCGGCACACGCGGAAAGCAGCCTGCCGCCCGCATATAGAGGGCGTCGGCTCCGAAGTGCTGTGAGGCGAGAACAAAATGGGTATGCGCTCCGAAGCGTGCGCCGTCATCGAGGCATTGCGTGAGCAGTCCGGTTCCAATGCCGCGCCGCTGGTATTCGGGCGCAATGAAAAACTCGTTGAGGTTCCAGAATCCTTCGCGTACCAGACTGCGGGCATAGCCGACAATCCGCTTGCGTCCCCATTTCGGCGACTCTTCGGCGACCCAAAAACTGGCGTTCTCCGTGGTTCGCAGGTGTTGGCGCGTGGCAATATGGGCGTTCCAGTTCATGGTGAACCCCATCGCCCGCCGCATCACCTCGAACGCGGCAAACTCATCTTCTTCGCCACCGCGCCGCAGCCGAATTCCATTGGGAACGCGCTGCGCCGCGCTGCTCTCTTCCACAATCTGCGTCATATAGAGATTGTACCCGCAGTTCACCGCTTGAAGAACAGCAAGCGGTATTTCTGCTCTGCACCTGTATCCATAGACGAATTCATCAGTTCGATATAATAGGTGCCATCGCTCGGAATTTTGTAGAGGAGACGGCGATCTTTATTGGGATTCCCCGCAGACATGACACGCGACATTTTGCGACTATCGCGAATTTTCACCATCGGGTCGGCTTTGGAACCGCCGCGCCGCCCCATCACAATAATCTCATACGTCTCGCCCGCTTTCGCCTCGAACCGAAACAGCGAGCCGTCGTTGTTATCAAAAAACCCATTGACCGCCACCGACGCTCCACTCAGCACCATCGCCTTATCGAACGTGCCATTTGGCTTTTTGACTTCCATCTCCGCCGCCGCATTCAATGCCACCGGAACCTGCGCCGTCGCTTTCGCATTATCAGTCTGCGTCAGGGTCAGCTCGTAATTCTGCGGCTTGGCATTCTCAGGAACCACAACCTCGACAACGACCTGCCGCGCCCCTTTGCCCTTGTTATCTTTGTCCGTGTCTTTCGCTTCGATGAGTTTCACCGTCAGTGGAGCCTTGACCGTCACCTCTTTCGGACTCAGATTCTCGCCATAAATCGTAAACCGCGTTGTTTTGCCCACCAAAGCATACATCGGCTCGGTCTTCTTGACCTCCGGCTTCGGGGCGTCCGCAAAACACGGCAACGCAAGGCACAACAGAAGAAATGAACCACAGGGAACACAGGGAACACAGGGAAATGCAAAGTTAAATAATAACACGTCTGATACCCTCCCGCATTAAGTTACACTTAAAATTCAGCAAGTACCCACGTTTAAAGCCCAACAACTTCAGATATGTGATCGCTTGAGCAGTATGGATATTCTCAAATCTTTCAACAGATTTCAATTCCAAAAGCAAGCAGCCTTCAACAATAATATCGGCGCGAAATCCTACTCCAAGCGGCTCACCACGATAAAAAACAGGAACTTCGACTTGCCTTTCCGCTTTGATACCCATTGTTTTCAACTCCAACATCAGTGCCAGTTCATAAACAGACTCAAGCAAACCCGGACCCAATTCTCGATGAACCTGTGTCGCCGCATCTAAAACTCGCCCGCTTAGTTCTTCATTACAATCGATAAGAATTGGATTTTGCATTTCCCTGTGTCCCCTGTGTTCCCTGTGGTTCTATTGTTTGAGTAAGAGCGTGCGGGTAATACGGAATTCTTTGGCGTCCCAGAACAGCAGTTTGCCGTCTTGGGTTCCGACTAAAAACGAGTTGCCATCGGAGAAAATAGCGAGAGAAGAAATCCAATCGGTCATTTCGGTCAGGTCGCGCTTGTGCTGTTCGCCCGTGCCATTATAAACGCGAACAACGGTATCGGAACTGCCGAAGATGAGGAGACTTCCAGTGGGACTGAACTGGCAGTCGGTGACCTGCCCATCGCCCGTTCCCATCGTGCGGAGCGGGCTATCCATGTTTTGGGCTTTGACTTCCCAAACACGAACGGTTTTGTCCATGCCGCCGGTTGCGAGGAGTTTGGAGTCTTTGCTGAAAGCGACGCGAGTCACGCCGTCCTGATGCGCGTTGAGAGTAGCAACACGCTTATAATTTTGGGCGGGGTCGAAGAGTTTGGCGGTACGATCACCGCTTGCAGTGGCGAGGTATTTGCCGTCGGGGGAATACGCGACGCAGTAGATTGCATCGGCATGGTCTTTGATAATCTTCGAGGATTTGCCTGTATCGGTATCCCAAATGCGTCCCGTTTTGTCGTGGGAACCCGAAGCAAGTTCGTGGGAATTCGGCTTGAACGTGACGGAATAAACAACGTCGGTATGCTCACTGAGAGTACGAATCGGCTTCCATGTCCCCGTATTGACAAGAACAATCTCGCCTTTTTCGCCCGGAACGCCGCCCGCCATCGCCAGCAATGTGCCGTCACTACTCCACGCTATCGCCTGAACCTGATCTGACGCACCGCCGACCGTCTGCGTAATCTCGCCCGATTTTGTATCAAGCAACTTGATGCTGCGATAGCCCGAAATCGCCAGTTTGCTATAGTCCGGCGAGTAAGTGAGTGCTGTAATCGGTGCAATCTGCTTCACTTCATGGGAAACCACAACCTTCGGCGCAACGGCTTTTGTCGGCGTATAGTTGTAGGAATCAACCTTCGCGCCTTCATCAATCCACCGCCGAATAGTTCCGATTTTGTCCATATCCAACTTGCCCGATGGCGGCATAATCGGCTTGATCTCGCCCGTCAGATATTTAACGAATGTACTCTCTTTGCCCTTACCTACAACAATCGCCGTGCCATACCGCCCGCCCGCGATCATCTTCTCGCGAGTCTCCAGCGAATAGCCATTTGTCGAATTTTGCCCGCTATGACATGACCAACACTGTTCGCGCAAAATCGGCAAAACCTGCTTGCTGAACACCACAGGCTTCACCGTCTGCCCCCAACATGGAGCAGCAAAAGCAAGCAACAATATAAACCACAGGGAACACAGGGACAATTCAATAATAAACTTCCGAACGATTTTCTGTGTCTCTTTCGTTCTTTTTTCGTGTACATCGTGGATCGTATTTTGCATTGCCCCTGTGTCCCCGTGTTCCCTGTGGTTCTGAATCTATGCCCA
>CAZPZP010000484.1:0-4045 GCA_964591025.1 uncultured Chthonomonadaceae bacterium | reverse complement strand
ACCTCTTGCCTGAGTCCAGCAGAATAAATTCTTCAGACGGAGGGCGTTCCGCCGTACCGTGATTCGCACTCGAAAGGCAGGGGAATTTCGTCCGCAGGACGGCTGTTTTTGAGGCGGGTACGTTCTTGTACCCGACTCTTGCAAGAGGTCTAATGGAAAAGTGGGTGCGAATCAAATTTAGAGCATTTCTGAGTATATGTGAACGGCGGGGGCTTCTCCTTCCGTGAGGAAAGATGTGTGTACTCCTGCCCTCCCCCCCAAAAAACGCACCCGTGAGAGCGTCCTTGACACTCAGTATCCCCTGAGAGATAGATGCAGGGGTTTTCAAGGTTCATGGCGAAATACACCCCGCACCAGAAATTTTCTTATTGGGAGTGTTTGTGTTATGCTGTCCCCGATTGTGCGTCTCCAAATTCTCGCGTTGATTGCCGGAGGCTGCTTGCTGTTCGCTCGTTCTACTCGCGCACAAGACCTTGTGCCGGGACAACCACCCAAACCCGCCGAGCAAATCCCCATTCCGCGCACGACGACCCAAGAGGCGTTGATCAATCGAACGGGACTCTCTGAGCCGCCGCAGGATGGCTGGAACCCGCACTTTATTGGAGCGTGGCGCGGCAATTTCGACCTCTCCGTTGGCTTGAAACTCTGGCATAATCGCTTTATTGTGCGAAATCTCAATCTCAGCGGCACAATGGACGTTGCTCCGGGCGTTCGATTGCGCGGACAGATTCGACGGCGCGAAGGCGAAGCGCAATTCTTGGTTCCCGAAGCCGATGAAGCTTATCTTGAAATTTTTAATCACTATCGCGCTCCGTCCTTTACAGGCGGCTATAGCCTCAAATTGGGGCGTTCGCGGTATCTCCGATACCCCTATCCCGATGCGATCTCACAATTCGATCTGGCGACAAGTATCGCTGACTTGCAAAATTTGGGAGTGACCGATTATCGCGACGCGCTTTTCCAATCGGAATTGGCGTTGAACAGTGGTTGGGGCGTGCATGGTGGGGCTTTGGCGACCCTCTGGGGCGGGCGTCCGCGCTTCAATCTTGTCGAAGGCTACGGATTTTATCGCTCGGATTTCGGGCAAGGCTGGCACTTCGAGAGTCGTCTCGGCTTATTGCAGGTGCGCGAATTGCCGTATGGTCGGGCAGGGGAATTGGGAGGCAATGTCTATCTCGGCAAGCAGATCGGCGAGTTCACTGTCGGCTTGTTGTATGAGAATAAACGCAATGAGGCGCAATACACGGGCATCATGGTTCAGTTTCGTCCGGGTTCCGTCACTCGCGCTTTGGGCAAAGTGACCTTCGATTATTCGCGCAAGCCGGAGGGCTTTACTGTCCAATTGCCACTTTGGCATGGGCGATTGAAGCAGAGTCGGTTCGTGCGTTCCGGCGATGTGTTGGTCGGCGAAGTCCGCGCCGTCCGAATGCGAACCTTATTCCCGCAGGGCTACAATCGCAACCAATATGAGCATCGTCTGGCGTCGTGGGGCGAAACCAGTGACTCGCGTCTGCATTGCGTTGTCGAGGAAGAGCCGTGGTATTTGCAGGCGGAGGCGTTGATCAGCCCGAACTTGGTGCTGGATGCGAAATGGGAGCGTCAACGTCAAGGTCCGGCGCAATACGTTCAGCGCGTGACGTATCGGTTTTATCGTGCGAATCGGCGGCGTGATGGAGCATGAGATTTTTATGGAAAGCGTGATCGAGCAGGTCTGGAATAAGGCGGCATTTGCGGCACGATTCGGATTTTTGCAGCCGCTGCTTGCCGAGTCGTCGAACTGGAACGCGATATTGGAATTGGCGAACGCACTCGAATCGCTGCGAACTCAAGACGGGGCATTAGAGAGTTGGGCGACCCAGTATCCATCCCTGTTCGCCGACTCCGTTGAAAAAATCGCGCAGATGCCGGAAGCGAATACCATTGTGGAACAGGCGGCATCCGATTTGCTTGTCTTATTTCGCGCTGAGATGGAACGGGAATATGACCGTTTGTCGCTGAAGTGGATCGCGCCGAAACCGGGTTCCGCATTAACGCCGGAATGTGAAGTCGTCGGCATGGAAGAGTCTGCCGCTCCCAAAGGAACGGTGGCGCGGTGTGTGCGGCGCGGCTTGCATCATCGGGCAAATCTGCTGTTAGCGGCGCAAGTCGCCCGCTCGAACGGGCAAAAGCAAGCGGAGTATATTCCTCTCCCTGTGCCGGAGCCGCTCGCCGGAAACTCCGAAGCATTTTCGCCTCTCGCCGGAGCCGCCTTCGACAGTGAAACGATGGAGATGGTCGGGGCGCGGCGCACGGCACACGCACACGAACAGAATACGATAGCGCGAGTCGAAACGCCCGGCACACAAACCGAATACGGAATTGTCGCGAAGGCGCAGGTGATCGTCTATCGTACAGGAGCGGGGCAGTGAGCGAACCGATGCGCTGTCCAGCGTGCAAAGAGATTCTGCGAAACGGCGCAAACTTCTGCGTGGTGTGTGGGCTGGAGGTTCGCCCACTGTGTCCGGCGTGCCGCGAAGAGCGATTTCTGCTGGCAAATTTGGACACAGGGCGTTCGGCTTGGTGTGCGCGGCGCAATGCGCTGTTGTTTGCGTGCGAAACGTGCGGGCGTTGGCTCTTGCCGGGAACGCGCCGATGTCCCAATCCCGAATGCGGCGGGCGCATACTGCCGACAAAGCCGCAACATACGGGGCGGCGGTGGGACGGGCGCGGGTCGGCAGTCGGCTGGAGTTATCGGGAACAGGGAACAGGGAACAGGGAACAGAAGGAGACAATTCCTAATCACTCAATCACCCAATCACCCAACGACCTAAGTTGGAACGCGCCCGAAACGCTGTATGCCGCCTTTGTCGCGCACGGTTTGATATTCGCGTGGTCAGGGCAGAATTTGCTGGCGTTGAACTCCGAGTTCGGTACGGAACCCGTGATGTGGCGCACGGCTTTAGGAGCGGCGACTGCCGTTCAAGGGCGGATGCCGTTTGTGGAGCGAGCGGCGGTTGCGAGTGCAGGCGTAGTATTGGCGACGGATCGCGGTTGGCTGCTTGCGGGTTTGGCAGGGCGCAGTGAACCCGTTTTGCTTGGGGCTTGCGAACCGTTGGCACAGGCGGCAAATCCCGATTTTTGGGTCGGTTGGGGCGTGGAAAACGGCGTGTCCACTCTTCGTACTTCGGCTCTTGCTCCCGCATGGGACAGATTGATTCCGCAGCAGAGAGCCGTGCCGGAAGGTGGAAATCTCGTTGGGCGCGGGCGAATCGTGATGCGGGACAGTCGGGCATACTGGCACGGGCAAGACGGTGGAATCTGGCAGTGGGAGGGAGAGACAAACACGGTTACGCGAGTCGTCGCTCCCATTGAAGGCATCCGCGATATTTGGGCGGCAGGGGACGGCGTGCGGATGGTTCGAGAGGCGCAAGGGCGGTTGTCTGTCGGATTGGGCGCACCGCAATCGGGCTTTTTTCCCGTCGAGGCTCCGGCTGGATTGGGTCCGTTGCGCGGTATCAGTGCCGACTCGGAAACCGTCGTTGTCATCGGCGAGCGTCCGATGGTCTTTCGGGCGCGAACGGGCGAACGTCTGCACGAGTCGACTCGTCCTGCCGGACGCTGGATTACCTCGGCACTGGCGGCGGCGAACGACAACGAACCGCGCTTGATGATTTTGGCGCAGGAATCCGAACGCGGACGTCTCACCGCCCTCAAACTCTCGTCCGGCTATGAAGAGCTGCTCTATATCGAAAACGGCATTGAACCTCTCGCGCTTTTGCCCGTCGGCGACTTGCTTTTGATCGCTCACAGTCACGGAATCGTGCGTTTGCGGGTATAAAACCACAACGAGGAGCAAAAGATGCTGCGCGAGAATTTCAGTTCGGGAACACCATGGGAACCTATTGTCGGCTATTCTCGCGCCGTGCGAATCGGGGAGCAGGTATGGGTTTCCGGCACAACCGCAACCGCCGCCGATGGAACGCTTGTCGGCAAAGGCGATCCGTATACCCAAACTGTTCAGACCTTGAAAAATATCGAATCGGTACTGAACCGCGCCGGAGTGAGT
>CAZPZP010000483.1:0-4056 GCA_964591025.1 uncultured Chthonomonadaceae bacterium | reverse complement strand
GTTATGGCTTCTCGTAGCCCTGCACCCAACTGAATTCGTGTTCGTCCCACTCCTGCGTGATGGCTATCGCTTCAGGGAGGGTCGCGGCGATTTCGGCGGCAGTGAGGGCGGGCGGATTCGCTTTGATCAGGCGAACAGTTGCCTCGACATGGGCGGGCGTGTCCATCCCGATCACCAGCGTATCCACGTCCTGATGCAGACTGTAGCGCAGATAGGGCGCAAGAGACGCCGCTTTTTTGACACGCCCCGCGCCGTAGATTTTCATGCCCAGAACCGCCATATTATGTTTGCGGGCGACGGGCAAGACCGTTTCGAGAAAATTGTATTTGTAGGCGAGATTGAAAATTCCGGCGGGAAACAAAACCGCCTCGAACGGATACTCTTCCAGCATTTGCGCCTGAACATCGCGCACCCAATGTCCCGAAACGCCGATATGCCGAATATGCCCGGCGGCTTTCATCTCTTCGACGGCTTTGAGAACGCTGTTCTGCGCCATGATTTGATCACGATGCTCCTCACTGTCCACCGAATGCACGAACATCAAGTCCACATAATCAGTTTGAAGCCGTTGCAGCGAAGTCTCTATCTGGCGCATCGCCCCGTCATAAGTGCGGTCAATCACTTTGGTATTGATCCAATACCGCTCCCGCACGCCCTGCATTGCCAAGCCGAGTTTGCGCTCGCTTTCACCATTGCCGTAGACGTGCGCCGTATCGAACGTGTTGACGCCCAACTCCATCGCTTTATGAACGACGGCAATCGCGCCCGCGTCGTCGTTGAGAACGTCCCATTTGACGCCGCCGAGCGTGAGAACGCTGGCATTCCAGCCGAAGTTTCCCAAAGGTCGGGTCGGCATCGGCAGGGCAAGAATATCAGTTTCGGGTTCGGTAAGAGCAGTCATGGTTTGGGTTCCTCCGGTTTGGGGGGCGACAATGTTGTAGAAATTATCACGTGATCGGCTTCGGGAATCAGACGAACGACGATCCCGTTCGGTTCCGAAGTATACTCGGTGAGCGGAGTCCAAATATCGGGTTGCTGCTCGACATAAAGCGGCGCATCGTTCGGCAACGCAAGATGCAACGTCACCGGAATCTCCTTTGCCCAATACACTCCTACCCGTAGGTCATTGGGTTGTTGGATCGGTGGGTCATTGGGCAATGCAATGTCCTGTCCACTCTCTCCCGTCTGCTCTTCCTCTAATGACCCAACAACCCACGCTTCTGCCGAGAGAACCCTGCCGTTTTGCGGTTCGCGCACGGATTCGACACGCTCTATCTGCGCCGAGGCTCCCTCGAAATCGGTCTCCAATGCCACTGCGGGATGCGTCCAACCATAAGGGCATTCGGACGCTCCGACGCGCACCGCCCAACCCGAATCGCCATACGAATAGTGCCAATACTCATCGCGGCAATTAGAAAATCCTGCGCCGAGCATGGCATGAACCATCAGCATTCGATTGGCTTTGGTTTCAGGGCTGATTTTGTCGCTCCACGTCGCCGCCGCCTGCCAGCCCGTTGTGGGGGCGATCAAGTCCAACTCTGCGCCGTCGGGCGCAATCAGTCCGACATCAACCGCCCCGCCTGTGCAGTGTCCGGGCGGGGCGGGTTGATCATACGGCGCGAAATACTTGTTGGTCATACGCCGAAGTGTGGCATACGACCATTCAGGATGCTCCTCACGTAGTTTTTTGTGATAGTTATCCCAGCCGAAACGCTGCGCGGACAGGGTTCGCTGTGCCGATCTCACCTTGAGTTTGTAGCCGGAAGGCAGCGAGGCTTGCGCGAGGTTGAGGCGTTCGGCGGCTCTCTTGCGAAGATATGGGCAGACGTTGTCGCGAATGACGACATCAGGACAGAACAGACGCAGATCGACGAGCGGCTCCCGCTCGGCGAACGGGACGGCGTACTCCACTATCCTGACGCGATTCAGGGCGGCGATGGGTTCGGGCGTGCCGGGTCTCGTGGGTCTCACTGGTTTCATTCATCCGATCCGTCTTCGTCGTCGAACCCTTCCATGCCGCCGGAGCAGTCGTTGTAGCGGCTGATCTCTTCACCGCGAAAGACATGAGCGACAAAATCTTCCCGCTCGAAGCGCGGCAGATAGGACGAGACAATATCCTCGTCGATTTGCGCGAGGATGTCCTCTTCTTCACCGACGGTGAGGTCGGTTTCGAAGATAATTGTGCCGTGAACGGTATCGTGTGCGAAGTGAATATCAACCTGTCCGACACGCTTTTCGCCGTCCCAGATGAGGTACATTTCAGAGGACTGAGTCCGCACCACGCGGGTCAGTTTGAATCGGGTATCCATAGGTTTCTCCCAGCAATGTTAGGCACTTCTCGAACGAGAGAGGGAGAACACTACAAAGAAGAGTGAAACGCTCTTTGCATTGTCCCTACTGCCTACTCCCTGCATTTAAGCGGCTTTTTGCAGCGACTGCATCCGTACCCATTTGCCACCGACGCCTTCCACAAACTGCATATTCGAGTAGGGACACTCGATTCGGGTCATCGCCGTGCGAACGTGAACGCGCACACTGGGATGGATCGTTCCGAGAATATTGACGGCGGCATCGCTGTAGTTTTCGTGAGCCTCCATCGTCATTGCCCGCTTCTCGTTATGCAGAGTGCGAACTCGCGCTTGCTGCGTCTGCTGCTGATTCTGAAGCTGCTGCAGCAGGGCGCGTTTCACTATATCAAGCGTGGAATGCACCGAAACCGAAACGAATGGGCGAAGTATCTGACTGATGCGTTTGATATTCGCCTCGCACTGGTCTAATTCCTCCCGAATTTCTTGAACGCGCACGCCCGTCAGATAATCTTCGCCGATCTTCACTTCTGTGAACGTCTTGGATTCGTCGCCCAAGTGACTGATCGCGATGCCATGCGATGCGCGTATGCACCCGCCGACGATGAACGAGTTGCCGAGTTCCATCACTTTGCCGCGCACGGTCACTTGGCAGCCGTGTATCGTCCCGGAAATATACAGATTGCCCGTCGTAACAATTTCGCAGTCTTCGGCATGGGACAGAAACACATCGCCGAAGCACCGAATTTTGCAGTTGATGAGTTTGCCGCGTGCCGCCAGAAAGTCGCCCATACGAAGCGTACTGTGCATGGCATCGGCACACAAAATTGCGCCGCCCTTAAACTCCATCTGCTTGCCGACAATTGTTTCCTGCACACTGCAGAGCGGCAGAATCTCGATCACGTTGCCGTTCAACAGCACAAACCCTTCGGTTTGAGCAACGAGACGCAAGCCGTCCTCTGACTTAGCGACATAATTGCCGGCGCGAATATCGGGCGGCTTTCCGGCGGTTGCCGGCACATTGGCAGGGGGTAACGTCAGCGTTTTGCCCGGCTGCCCTGTCGTCGGTGGAATCAGGGCGACAAGATCGGTATCAGGCTTCACAATGAGATTGGTATTGAGTTCGAACCAGTTCACAATATCGAAGTTGAGCGGGTGCATCGGAAGGGGACGGCGCAGCTCTTCGGCGGGCAAAAGAAAACGGACACTGCCATCCTTGCCCTGTTCGGGTAATGTTCCCTGCGCGATCACGACATCAACGGCGCGGCGTCCTGTTTCATTGACTGCTTGGATCGCGTCCCGAATGGAAGGCTCGCGGATACCGCTTAGAACTCCAAGCTGCCGCAGATTCTCAATCACATCCTCATATTGAACCGGTTCGCCGCCATCGGTAGGATAAATCGAAGCCACGACTTGCGTTTTGTCCAAATTGAATCGGGCGTCCAGTTTGCCGTGAGCGCGTATCGAGCGCATTTTTCATTTCTCCCTCAAAATAAATTTGCGACAGTCAATCTATACAGGGAGATTTTCGGCGGATTTGCCCATTTCCTCAACAGTCGAAAACCGGAAAAATTACGGGATTTCACGCGCACACCGCACGCCGAGAATGCCCTGCCGAAATTCAGCGTCTCGCGTCCAAAGGACGTATAGCGGTTTGTTCGCTCTCAGCGAAGGAATTTCTTCTGTCGCCCTCTAAAATATTTCGCGAAATTATTGACAAAAAAAAAAAAAAACCCCCTACAATGGCTAA
>CAZPZP010000482.1:0-4057 GCA_964591025.1 uncultured Chthonomonadaceae bacterium | reverse complement strand
TGTAAGAGAGTTGGGAACAAGGTCACGCTATGAAAAACTTCTTCGTTGGATTGCTATTTGTCTGCCTCTTTGCCCTCGTAGGCAACCTCATCGGGCGTACTCCCGCGTCTGCCATCGGTTGCGCGGTGATCGCGTTCTGCGTTTATGTGTTCTATCTCGTCGTGACCAGTGACAAGGCGATGGAAAAGCACTGGCAGCGACTCGGCTATCGTATCGCCCTCGCGCCTCCGCTTGAGACTGAGGAATCTCCTCCGAAAAGCGTATTGATATACACAGAAGGCGCAAAGGAACTCCGCTTCACCGGCGAAATTCCCTACGATACTGCCCAGATTTTCTTTCCGACAGAAGCCGAATGGCGTGATACCATGCCGCCGTGGGCGCAAGGTCGGCGCAAAGAAATTCTCGCTCGCCTCCGAAACTATCAGCGGAATTTCCGGTACTATATACACTGTCCCGCCGAGGTCGTGCGGTGACAGGCAAAAATTCCCTGCAACCCGCAGGAGACTGTTTTCCGCCGGACGATGTGTATCCGGCTGGAAAGGGAGACTATGGACACGGGAAAGACGAATTTCATCGCTGGGCAATGGTGCGCGGCGCGGGACGGGCGCACGTTTGAATCGCGCAATCCGGCGAATACCGAAGAGATTTTAGGGATTTATGCGCGGAGCGGGGCATTGGAAGTGGGCGCGGCGGTGGAGGCGGCAAAGAAGGCGTATCCCGCATGGCGCAAAACTCCCGCTCCGAAGCGCGGAGCCATTCTGTTCCGTATGGGGCAGATTCTTGAGCAAAAGAAGGAAGAACTTTCGCGCCTGATGGTTGCCGAGATGGGCAAAGTGCTTGTCGAGGCACGCGGCGATGTTCAAGAAGCGATTGACATGGCGTACTATATGGCGGCATTCGGGCGACTTCCCAACGGAGCCACCGTTCCGAGTGAGCGCGAGGCGATGTTCTGTATGGCGCAGCGCGTTCCGATGGGCGTGGTCGGCGTCATTAGCCCGTGGAATTTCCCGATTGCGATTCCCGCGTGGAAGATGTTCCCCGCTCTGCTTGCCGGAAATACCTGCGTGTTCAAGCCCGCCGAAGATACCCCCGGCTTGGCACTCGAATTTGTCAAGTTGCTGGCGGAATCGGGCGTCCCGGAGGGAGTCGTCAATCTCGTGACGGGTTTTGGCGAAGAGGCGGGTGCTGCGTTGGTAGAGCATCCCGACGTGGCGGTAATCTCGTTCACGGGTAGTACCGAAACGGGCAAAATCATTGCGTCGCGTTGCGGAGCCTTGATGAAAGGCGTCTCGTGTGAACTCGGCGGCAAAAACGCCATTGTGGTTCTTGACGACGCCGACATTGATCTCGCCCTCAAAGGCGCGTTGTGGAGCGCGTTTGGAACTGCCGGACAGCGTTGTACCGCCGCCAGCCGCCTGATCGTGCATAAAGCGGTCAAGGCGAAATTCCGTGATGCACTCGTAGATCAAACCCGCGCCCTGCGAATGGGCATCGGAGCCGACCCGAACGCGCAAATCGGTCCTGTTGTCAATCGCGCCCAACTGTCGCGTATCCACTCTTACGTCGAAATCGGCAGGAACGAAGGCGCGAAACTGCTCACGGGCGGCACTGTTCTGACCGAGTCGCCGCTTGACGCGGGCTGTTTTTATGCGCCGACCATTTTCGACGAGATGACCCTCGATATGCGAATCGCGCAGGAAGAGATTTTCGGTCCCGTCACCGGAATTATCGAAGTCGGCAGTCTCGACGAAGCAATTCACGCGGCGAACGCGACCAACTACGGGCTTTCGCTCTCGATCTATACCCATAACTTAACCCGCGCTTTTCGTGCCATTGACGAACTCGAAGCCGGGATCGTTTATGTCAATCTGCCTACAAGCGGCGCAGAAATTCAGCTGCCGTTCGGGGGCGTGAAGCAGACCGGAAACGGACACCGTGAAGCGGGCTGGATGGCGATGGACTATTGCACGGAATGGAAATCTGTCTATCTCAACTATTCCGAGTCGAGCGAACTTGTCCGGGCGCAGATCGATTCTTAACCACCCCCTAACCCCCTCCTTATGCAAGGAGGGGGAATCAGATGCCCCCTCTCCTCGCAGTCGCTTATGAAGGGGAGGCGCATTGACTCCCTCCCCTTACGGAAGGGGAGGGTTGGGGTGGGGTTATGACTCCCTCCCCTGTGAAGAGGGAGGTTAGGGAGGCGCATTGACTCCCTCCCCTTACGGAAGGGGAGGGCTGGGGTGGGGTCAAATGGCAACCTGATCTCTTCCCCCAAAATTACCATAATTAAAAGTGAAGGGTGATCACCGCAGTAATTTATTGATAATGCCGAATGTCGCGCCGGAGAGAATCGAGCGCGTGCGGCGTGTCTGTTTTATATCGAAAGGCAAAATTGATGCTGACGAAAGAGATGATATTGGCATGGAATGCGGGCGGACTGCTCGCAGACGTATTGGGGTTCGAGACGGACGAGGTGGCACTCAAGGCACTCGCCTCGGAAGTGGATACCTATACCGGAGCGCATTTTATTGACTTCACGGGCGGAATCGCAGTTCACGCTTGCGGTCACAGTCACCCGGAGATCGTCGCGGAAGTCCACAGGCAAGCCGATGCGTTCATGCACACTTCCGATATTTTTCGCCATGTTCCGCAGTTGGAACTCGCGGCACTGCTTCAGGAGAAATTGCAGCTCTCCGACGCTGCAAAAGAGTGGGCGTTTGTGTTTATGAACAGCGGAAGCGAGTCCATTGACGCCGCCGCGAAGTTCGCCCTCAAAGCCACAGGACGCACCAAATTTGTGGCTCTCAACGGTGCATTTCATGGGCGCACGATTTTCGCCACCACACTTTCGCACTCAAAAAAGGCGCATTGGGAACCGTATGAGCAGTTCCTCGCGCCACTGCGTGCCAATGTGATTCACGCGCCCGCACCGCGCTGTCAACGCTGTGCGCTCAAGAAAGAACCGAATTGCTGTGTGGACGGAATCGAGCGGATTTTCGAGGAATACGGCAGTGACATCGCCGCGATCTTTGTCGAACCGCAGCAGGGCGAAGGCGGTTATTTCCCCGTGACTGCTTCCGCCGCCGCTCGAATTCGTGAAATCACCGAAAAGTACGGAGCCTTGTTTATTGCCGACGAGATACAATCAGGCATCGGGCGCACCGGCAAATGGTTCGGCTATCAGCATTGGAATGTGACGCCCGATGTGGTGGTGTTCGGCAAGGCAGTGGGAGGCGGTTTGCCGCTCGCAGGTATTGCCGCACCGAAAGAGTTGCTTGCCAAATGGCAGCCCGGCGAACATGGCACTACCTTCGGAGGCAATCCGTTATCATGTGCCGCTGGTGTGCAAGCGTTGAAAATCATCGAGCGGGATGATTTAGTCGAGTATGCCGCGTGTTTGGGCGAGAAGATCAAGGCGCGTTTCGGGGCGTTGATCGGTCAACATGGAATTGTGGACGTGCGCGGCAACGGCTTGATGCTCGGCATCGAACTCCGCGACGCGCAAGGCAATCCCGACTATTCGCGCTGTGACCACGTGAAAAACGTCTGCCGCGAACAAGGGCTGCTCCTGCTCACTTGCGGCGCAAAAATCGGTGATCCAGCGGTGGATAACTCTGCTATTCGCCTGATCCCCGCGCTCAATATCCCCGAAGATACTCTAAAATACGGTCTGGACATCTTCGAATCGGCACTTCGCAATACGCTGTAGGTAATAGGTTTTAGGAAAAAGATGCTCTCTTGCTCAGGTGAAAATCCGGCAGGAGGGCGTCTTTTTGAATAGACCTCTTGCCTAAGTGTTCTCCTCATCGGATACAAAAACGTGCCCGGCTGAAAAACGCTCCCATCGCTTGAGGGTAATTTGCTCTTGACCGGGTAGAGATCACGTACCCGGCTAAAAAACAGACGTCCTGCGGACGCACACCATACCGTTATCGCCTTCCCATGACACAAGTTGCAGACGGCACACTTCCCATAGGACAACCAATTTCCTCGACACGGGGCATTTCGTCCGTAGGACGTCTGTTTTTCAGGCGGGTACGTGATCTCTACCCGAACC
>CAZPZP010000481.1:0-4058 GCA_964591025.1 uncultured Chthonomonadaceae bacterium | reverse complement strand
TACCCGACTCTTGCAAGAGGTCTAATATAAATCTGTCTACATAAACTCACCGGAAACTAACCCGACATTGTTAGGGCATAAAGCGGCAAGGCAAGCGCAATGCTGATCTCAACCGTCGCTGATACTCCCTGTCGGAGATTTCAACGGCTCCCAAACTGGCAAGATGCGGCGTGCGATACTGCACATCGAGCAACACAAATCTCTGCTCTTTAAGGCGCGAAACCAGCGCGGCAACGGCGACTTTTGAGGCATCGGTTTCATAGTGAAACATACTCTCTGCCATAAACGCCCCGCCAAACGCCAGTCCATAGGTGCCGCCCACCAACCGATCTTCAAGATAGACCGCGACACAGTGCGCTTTGCCCAGACGGTGCATTTCGCCATACACTTCGATAAACTCCTCCGAAATCCAAACGCCGTCTTCGGGATCAGGGCGAATAGCACAACCGCGCATCACCGCCTCGAAATCGGTATCGTATCGTACCGTGAACTTGCCCTGCCGAATGGTTTTTGCCAGCGAGCGCGAAACATGGAAACCATCGAGCGGCATAATCGTACGCGGGTTGGGGCGATACCATAAAATGGCGTCCACATCGTCCACCCACATCGGGAAAATACCTTGCCGATACGCCCATTCGAGCGTCAACGGATTCAAATCGATCTCCATAGTCCGTGATTCTACCTACTGTTTTGGCAGAATGCAAAATTTTGTTCAGGCAGAACGCTTGGGATTTTCAGCGAAAACACAAGCGTTCTGCCTGAACTCACGAATGCGTCCGAGCAGCGTATGACAAAATGGCACATTTTATGCAGACCTTTCTCTACAGGCAAGCAGTTTTTCATGAGGGGAAACCCGGCACAATCGACAGGAACTTTTCCTGCATTCCCTGCCATCAGTGAGATCGTCTTGTTTGAGAAGTCATCGTGCGGAGGAGATGCGTGAATAGTCAACCGTTGCAGGGAAGCAAACCCCGTGTGTTGTTTGTGAATACGCGCAGTGCATTGGGAGCCGATGTCGCTGTCCACCTCACCCTGATCCAAAACTTTGATCCCGCTCAGGTCGAAGTCCATTTTGCGACGAATCGGCATTCCGTCGATCTGCAAAAAACGCTCGATGCCGTACAGCATCTGCCAAAAGAGCGGATTCTCGTCTGCGATTTGGGGCATGAACTTGCGGGGCAGGGCGGCGGCAAATGGGGCAAAATTCGCGGAGCCTTGAAGAATTTGGGCGCGTTCGTCTCATTGCTCAAATTGGCGGCGTATGTGCGTTCGCAGCAAATCGAAATACTCCACACCACCGACAGACCGCGTGACGCCTTGCTCACCACCTTGCTTTCCCGCTTGACGGGCGCGAAAAGCGTCATCCATCTGCATATCAAATGGTCTCCTGAAATTGGACGTGCTGCTGTCATGGCACTCCAACACTGCTCTGGTGCGCTGGCAATTTCGCAGTTCGTCCGGCAGTCGCTTCTCGACGGCGGCATTCCCGACTCCAAAATCTATACGGCACTCAATGCGTCCGACCCGCGACTGTTCGATCCGCTCAAAACCGAAAGAGGGCTGTTGCGGACGAAATTCGGGCTGTCGGATGATATGCCGCTCATCGGAATCGTCGCCCGCATCATGATCTGGAAAGGACATCTCGAACTGGTGGAAGCCCTCGCCCTTGTCAAGAGGACGATCCCCAATGTGCGCTTGGCGATTATTGGCAAAGCCGACCTTTTGGCAGCGACAAGCACCGAGAGTTATGAGGGCAAAGTTCGACAGCGGATCGCCGAATTGGGCTTGGAAGAGAATGTCATTTGGGCGGGATGGTTCGACGATACGCCCCGTGTCATGGCGGACTTGGATGTTCTCGCCGTGCCGAGTTGGGAAGAGCCGTTTGGGTTGGTGGTCACCGAGGCGATGGCGATGGAACGTCCCGTCGTCGGCTACGATTCGGGGGCGTTGCCGGAGATTGTTACGGACGGCGTCGAGGGGCTGCTCGTTCCGCCGAAACAGGCAGAGGCGTTGGCGAATGCCCTGATCGCCCTGCTAAATGATCCGACCCGCCGCGCTGAAATGGGCAAAGCCGGAGGCAAGCGCGTGTTGGAGCAGTTCCGCCCCGCACGGCAAGCCGAGGAAGTCACGGAGATTTATCGCCGCATTCTCGCCGGACAACCCGACACGCTGCACGCGCCCGTCGCTCGTACTTCTCAATAGCAACAGGGAGAAATCAGTCAGCGGGAATTGCCTTCTTGTTCTAAATCCGTTTACCAAATAAGTCCAGAATGCCCCTTGATTTCTCAACGGGGAGGAATGGACTTCCTTTTGTAAAACCGTTCTCTCAGGAACGGGCTTTGCAATAAATTTGGGCTTGACAAGCGTTCGCTTGTCTATGTAGAATGTGGTGACGATAGCGTACAGTCTTGCGTCCTGAAAACGAACCGTGTTCCGGTCTGTTCCTCCAAGCGCGAGACTTTGGAGGCAGGTGCGCCCAACGCCCTCACCTCTTCGAGATTCATATTGTCCATGACGACAAAATACTCGAAGGCATTGAAATCCTGTGGGGAGATTTGACGCTTCGCCCATCTGTTGCTGGAAAGCCGCTGAATTTCAAGCAAAAGCCGCCAAGCGATAAACCAAATCTGATGGAACAATTTCATCAATGCCAGCACAAAAAGTTTCTGCCCCGTTCCAAACGGAAAAGGAGAAAATAATGCACCACTTGACAGATCAACAAGTCCAATTTTTTGAGACCTTCGGCTATTTGGGATTTCCCGGATTGATGGCGGATCGCGCCAAAGAGATTATCAGTGCGTTTGAAGCGGTCTGGACAGGGCGAGCAAATGGACACGATGGCAAACAGCACGACGGCACGGCACGCTCCTGTATCGCTCCTTTTATTGACCAGAGTGAGAGACTCTGTACCCTTCTCGATGATCCGCGTATTCTTGCCATTGCCAACAGTCTGCTTGGTGGGGATTTCAACTACATGGGCAGCGACGGAAATTATTATGTCGGCGATACGTCATGGCACTCGGACGGCTGGCATTCCGAGATTCGCCATATCAAGATCGCGTTTTATCTCGATCCGGTCACTCGCGATACGGGCTGCCTGCGCGTCATTCCCGGCAGTCACCTGATCAACGATGAGTACGCTCTCAGGCTGCAAAAGCAAACCCGCCACAGTGAGGAGACGCTTGGCGTTTCCGGCAGAGACGTTCCGGCAGTCGCACTGGAAACCCAGCCCGGCGATCTTCTTTGCTTCAACCACAATACGAAGCACGCGGCGTTCGGCGGCGGCACACATCGGCGAATGTTCACGATCAATCTCTGTCAACATTACCCGGAGGAGAAACTTCCCGACCTCCGCAATTACATCGGCGGACACGCCCGCTTCTGGCTGGAACGCAACTACGGCGAAATCATGATGCAAACCGCAGGAGTGGAACGCCGCCGTCATCTCGAACAGGTGATGGCAAACGACGGACACCTTGCCGAATTGTCACGGCAGGCAAGAGAACGCATGACCGAACCTGCTCGCGGTTGAAGAAGCAGGAATTTCTCTCTGCTATCGGGAATCACTCCTTGTGTCCTTCGCTCACCGGCGAAACGAAGGAAAGGATCAACGATAAATGAGAGGCAGGAAGTGCAGCAGCATCTTTGCATTGCTACCGCTGGTCGCCCTGAGCGGGGACTCGCGGGGGCAGTCGTCGTCTGCGTCTCAGGAACAGCGAGCGCAAATCACTCTGGCAACAGTCAGCGCGAACTATCGCGAAGGGTTGCTGCGTTTGGCGCAGGAATACGAACAGTTGCACCCGGAAATCGAAGTCCGCATTCAAGTTCAGCCTCCCAATGAGTATGAAACATGGCTCCGTACTCAGATCGGCTTGCTAGTCGATTTGACCGCCGCACTGGAACAGACAAATCCCTATACCGGCAAATCGTGGAAGCAAAATCTCGATGTGCAATTTCTGGAAAAGTACAAAATCGCCGGTGATGTCGCCGTCATTCCCTTAGATTTCATTAGACCTCTTGCAAGAGTCGGGTACAAGAACGTACCCGACTCAAAAACA
>CAZPZP010000480.1:0-4069 GCA_964591025.1 uncultured Chthonomonadaceae bacterium | reverse complement strand
CGGACGAAATTCCCTCTCCCTATCGAGTGCGAAGCACGGCACGGCGGAACGCCCTTCGTCTGAAGAATTTATTCTGCTGGACTCTTGCAAGAGGTCTAATGTACCGCAACTTTCGCGCCCGCTTGGGTCAACAAGGCTTCAAGGCGTTCAGTTTCATCAAGGGATACTCTCGGATCGCGGGTTCCGGCGGCAAGCAAAACCGGCACATCGGAGAGATCAGGCAAGGTCTCCGGCACAAGTGGAACCATCGGGCGCAGCAAGACCGCTCCCGCCAAAATTTCGGGGCGTAAGAGCAAGAGACTCGCGGCGATATTTGCCCCGTTCGAGAAGCCGATAGCGATCACTCTCTGCGCGTCGAAATCATACTCCTGCGCCGCGCCCTGCACAAAATCTGCCAGTTGGTGCGTTTTCTCCTTGAGGTTCGGCACGTCGAAAACACCCTCTGCCAATCGTCGAAAGAACCGCGGCATTCCGTTTTCCGACACATCGCCCTGTGGACTGAGCAACGCCGCATCAGACAGCAACTCGGCTCCAAGCGGGAGCAAATCGTCAGCATTACCGCCTGTTCCGTGCAAAAGCAGCAGCGTTGTTTGTTGTGCCTCATCGGACGCCGGAACAAACCGATGCACATAAGAGAGCGAGTTCGCCATAGAATTTTCCTTTTCTCCTCACTTTTCGCCCCAATACTTCCACCAATCATTACGTTTTGGGCGGCGGATCGCGTTCGTGCCGCAGTGGATTTCGCCGGAGCGGGAATGATACGGCTCCCAAATATCGAGAAAATGGAGTTTTAGACCAAGTTTGACGAGGCGCGTGCGAATCGCTTCCTCGAAAATGTCTTTGCCCGCAACCGTTGCCCCGCACGGAGCCGGAACGATATAGTGACCATTGACGACCAAACCATTGACACCATTTGGAATGACTGCAAGTCCTTCCTCGAAAAGCACAGGCATCGTAACGAAATCGGCATCATCTAAGCCGAGTTCTTCTTTGAGTTGGGCTTGCGTTGCGTCAACGGCGGCTTGAATTTTGCGCGATTCCTCCGAGCGTCCTATCGTTTCGAGGAGTTTGGCAGCCGTCGTCTGTTTTTTCTTTCCGGCGAAAACGGGCGCGTCGGCGTGTCCATGCTGCGCGGCTTGTTCGAGCAGATGTGTGGCGAGCGCAGGCGAAGGAAGCAGGACGCGGAACCGTTTTCTATCGCGTGCCGGAACAAAATTGATGACCTCATCAACGTGTCCGATGGTCAGCCACGACGTATCTACCGCAAGGGCGGGCGTCTGAATGCCTTGCTGCTCCAAAAACGCGAGAACGTCCGGGTGCATCGCCAGTGCATTCTGTTTGCCATAAAGAACGCGCCCCAAGGGGAAATTCTTGCCCGATTTGCTTTTGACCGGCGGCGAGACTTCGAGGTTGCCATACCAATCGATCCAGCGCGTGTGCGGTCTCGGCGTGAGAGCCGTCGCAGGGCGTATGCCCCGCTTTTCAAGGGCTTTGACGGCTTCGGCGTCCAGTGGTTTGGTGTTGATGCCGTCATGCAAGCCGCGAATTCCGGGCAGGAATGCGGCGTCGGTATGGATGTCGGCGTCCATTTCTGGTGCGCTGTACGTTCCAATTTCAATGCAGTCCTGCATCCAAACATCTTCCACGGCGTCCGAGGCGAATTCGAGCGGAAACAACCTCGCCCCCGCCTTGAAAACGATCTCATCCAAATCTGCGACGAATTTTTCCGTCAAGGGATTTTTGACAACCATGACTTCGAAGCATGGGTCAAGCGATGACGCAAGCAGAAACGGCGCAGGAACGACCCGTAGCGTCTCGCTCAAAGAGCCGCATTCGAGCCTTAATGTGAAGCCGCTATTTCCATATTGAGGAGGGGAGGCAGCGCGAGTGGCAGCAAAGCGGAACGCAACCCCGTCACGTAAACCATAAGCGGAGAGGGTCGCTTGCACATTGACGGGACGCCATTCTTTCTCCTCTCGATACTCAAGCGTGACATGAGGCGACGTATGGGCAAAAAATACGTCCAAATTCGACTTGCTTAACTCGTTAGGCGGAACTTCGACGCGAAACGTGAGGGAGTTCGTTGAGGTACGGGGTTCTTCCAGAGACAGACAACGCGGAGCGACGAGAAAGCGTTGTCCGTTCTGCTTTTGGTCGTGGCATTCCACTTTTGTGCCGTTGTGGAGAAAATCGCCGTAGATGAGAATGCGCGAAATGTCGGTCATGGTGCGGGTTCCTGTATCACGTTTGATTTGGCACAGTTTACCCGATTGGGTCGTTAGGTCATTGGGCAGTTCCACAACCGTTCTTGTGCATTGGCATTGGAGTGCAAAGCACGGCACGGCGGAACGCTCGCTGTGTGCTTGCATTGCCCAATGACCTAATGACCCACCAATCCAACAGGTTCAGGCTATTCGCCCACCGTTTTGAGTTCTGCCTCGCCGATTTCTCGATCCAATGCGGCACTGCGCGGTTCCTTGAAGGTGAACCAAAATGCTATGGCGCATAATGTTGTCAACACAGCCGGAACCAAGAAGATCATGGGCCAATTGATTGCGTCACTGGGGATCATTTTGGCGGCATTGGCAGGGTCGGGAATAAACGTCGTATAGTAGTCCTTGAGCCGCCCGCAGAACCATGTGCCGAGCCAGCTTCCAAATCCTAATGTCACCAGAATATACAAGGCTTGTGCGCTGGCGCGAATGTCTTTGGGAGCCACGCGATCAATATAGATATAGGACGTGACAAAGACAAACGCGAACCCAATTCCATGAAACGAGTTGGAAGCCAAAACTAACCAGACAGGCTGTTGCAGCGCGAAAATGAAGTAGCGCAATGGCCACGCCAACGCACCAATCACCAGCGTTTTCCGCATTCCGAGGTACTTGAGCGAAAGCGGCGTGAACACACCGAGACAGATGATCTCCGCGTATTGAGCGATACTTTTGTAGAGTGAAACATACTTGTGGTCAATATCCAATCCCTGCTCCATAAATGGACCTGAGAGTAGATAATAGAATTGAAACTCGGTGGAAACAACAAATGAGATGATCATAAAGATCGTGAAGCCCGGAACCGTTCCGAACAATTTGAACGCTTTAGTAAACGCCCAGGGGTCTTTGACCTCTCTGGACGGGGGCGTATTCGGCAGGAAAAATGCCAATAGCGTCAGAATCGCTCCGAATGCTGCCGTCAGTTGCATCTCCTCGAACGGAACCCATGTGCCTTTCGGAACTTCCGATTTGCCGAAGAGAATTTTGGTCAGAACGAGGCTTGCCACGATCCATCCAACGGTTCCGGCGGTGCGAATTACGGAGAAATCGCGTTCCTGCTCGGCTTCGCTTTTCGTCGAGCCTTTGGCGATATGGAAAAATGCAATCGAGTTCGTAATGCCAAGTGTCGGGGCAAAGAACAATGCCCAAACCCACATCCACATCATTAGCCCGCCGATTGTCTGCTGATTTGCCATCATGTAGGCAGCAACGGTACAGACGCCCGACGCAATGCCGAGAAATACCTGACTGGACATATAGCGGTCAACCAACTGCCCGCCGATAAAAGGGGTGATGATACACGCCAGCCACAAAATTCCATAAACTGCGGCGATTTCCGCCCCGCTCGCATTGAGGCGTCCCCCCAGCGTCGCGCCTAAAATGGGTGTCCACGCTCCCCAGACGGCGTATTGCAAGAACATCATCGCCATCAGGAGAAAACGAGTCGTTGATTTCATAATTTCTGCCCACTCCTCTCCAATTTGACGCAGGTTCGACACGTCTCTGCCGATTTCCTGCCTTGAAATCCCGAAATGTTCGAGCGATACAATTTTGATGCAGGAATTTGGCAGAGGAAAAAGAAATAGAGAGGCAAGAATGATTTCGTTCGTCATCAAACATTACATGATGGTTTGCTCGTATTCGCTGTATTGTTTCTCAGTTCGTTTTACGCGGTGGAATTCATTCCACCGCAGAAATAACCATCTCACCTCTCGCACCGGAGGTTTTAAACCCCCGTCTGAAAAAAACAAGCGTCTTTCAGACGCACCCATCCGTGTATGGACTCCCCTCTCCTC
>CAZPZP010000479.1:0-4072 GCA_964591025.1 uncultured Chthonomonadaceae bacterium | reverse complement strand
AGATGCGCTTGCCCTGACTGGACAACCCCGTGATTTGCAACGAATCGCGCCCTGTGTTATAATGAATCAACGCGCCTCACACAGCGTATCTTCATTTCGGGAGCAAACCGTCCACCCATGAGCGAACATCATATCCGCAACACCTTCGATCCATCCAAAATCAAGACCATTCTTGCCACCGACTGCGGCAGCACCACCACCAAAGCCATCCTAATCGAGCAGCAACCCAACGGCATCTATCGTCTCATCTCTCGCGGCGAAGCCCCGACCACCGTCGAAGCCCCCTTCGATGATGTAACCGTTGGCGTGAGAAATGCAGTGAGTGAAATTGAAGAACTCACGGGCAGGAAAATTCTCAGTGCCGACAAACCCATGACGCCCGCAACCGACGACAAAACCGGCGTGGATATTTATCTCAGCACGTCATCGGCGGGCGGCGGATTGCAGATGACCGTCACGGGTGTCGTGAAGAATATGAGCGCGGAGTCAGCCCAACGCGCCGCACTCGGAGCCGGAGCGATTGTGATTGACGTGATTTGCGTCAACGATGACCGCAAAGAGTATCAGCGCGTCGAACGCCTGCGGCAATTGCGCCCCGATATGATCCTGATGAGCGGCGGAACCGATGGCGGCACACTCTCGCACGTTATCGAAATGGCGGAGATGCTCGTCAGTGCCGACCCGAAGCCGCGCCTCGGTATCGGACTCAATCTGCCCGTAATCTATGCCGGAAACAAAGTTGCCTATAAAGAAGTGAAAATGCTTCTTGAGGATCGCGTCGAGATTCGGCAGGTGGACAATGTGCGCCCGACCATTGATACCGAAAACTTACTCCCCGCACGCGAAGCGATCCACGAATTGTTCCTCGAACACGTCATGCAGCAGGCTCCCGGCTATGGCAAACTCAAAACGTGGACTTCCGATGATATTATGTCCACGCCAAACGCGGTAGGCAAAATCATGGAGACCATTGCACGCGAACGCGGCATCAATGTTCTTGGCGTGGACATCGGCGGCGCGACAACCGATGTATTTTCGGTTTTCTCCGGCATCTTCAACCGCAGTGTCAGTGCGAACCTCGGAATGTCGTATTCGATCTGTAATGTACTGACGGAGGCTAAAGTCGAGAATATCCGCCGCTGGTTGCCGTTCAATGTGTCCGAGGCGGACTTGCGGAATCAACTTCGCAACAAAATGATCCGCCCCACAACGATTCCGCAGCGTTACGAAGACCTCTTAATCGAGCAAGCCGTCAGTCGTGAAGCCCTGCGCCTTGCGTTTCATCACCACAAATCGCTGGCACGCGGACTGATGGGAGCGCAGCAATCGCGGAGCGTCGGCGATATTTTCAATCAATCCGGCGGCGGTCAAACGCTCGTCAATATGATTAGCCTGAATATGATTATCGGAGCGGGCGGAGTTCTTTCGCACGCGCCGCGCCGCGCCCAATCCGCCCTGATGATGATGGATGCTTATCAGCCGGAAGGAATCACGACGCTGACGGTGGACTCGATCTTTATGATGCCGCAGTTGGGAGTGCTTTCGATGGTTCACCCCGAAGCGGCGACGCAGGTTTTGGAGCGTGACTGTTTGGTATATCTCGGTGCGTGTATCGCGCCTATCGGTGTCGCGAAAGAGGGCGAGCCTTGCGTTACGGTGAGCATAAACGGGCAGGATTCTGCTGTGCCTTTCGGAAAGATTGTGGTCATTCCGCTCGGTTTTACGGATGAGGAGGAGACAGTTCCTGCGACGGCGGAAGTCAGCATTACCCCTGCCAAGAATTTCGATATGGGCGAGGGCAAAGGCAAAGCGATTACTGCAACGGTTCAGGGCGGCAAGGTCGGCGTGATTATTGATACGCGAGGGCGTCCTCTCGCTCTGCCGGACAACGATACGGCGCGTTTCTCGAAGCTGAACGAGTGGTTGAACGCCATGGACATTCCGTCGATAGAGTAAACCTATGCACAGAGACATAATCGGGTTTTTGCGCTGTCCGAATGGGTGCGGCGAACCGTTGGAGTTGTCGGCAGAGGAGTGGGTCGTTACAAGAGTGGTTTCGGGGCTTCTGACGTGCAACTCCTGCGGGCGGGCGTTTCCAATCACAGACGGAATCGCGTGTCTGTTGCCGTCGGCGTTGACGAATGCACAGGCGAGCAACGATGTGGCGGGGGACAGTATTGAAATTGAGAAGAAGCGCAGTGAGATGGCGGCACGCGACGAGCAGGTTGGCGCGTATGACAAGATGAAAAACCTCGCGCTGTTCGGGAAGGTAGAAATTCCCGTGACACTGGCGCAGTTGAAGCCGCAGCCGTCCGATTTGCTTCTTGAGGCGGGATGCGGCACGGGACGAATGACGGCGATCTTCTCGCAAAAAGTGGCGCGTCTCGTTTCGGTGGACTTCTCGCTGGAGTCGCTGCGTGTCTGTCGAAGGAAATTGGAAGCGGCGGGCATTGAGAATGTGGACTTGATTCAAGCCGATGTGTGTGCGCTGCCGTTCGAGACGGAGCGGTTTGATCGAGTCGTGTCGTGTCAAGTGCTGGAGCATCTCCCGACGCCGGAAAGTCGCGCACGAATGATCGCGGAGTTGGCGCGGGTCGTCAAATCGGGCGGGCGCGTGGTGCTTTCTGCCTATCAGCATTCTTTACTGACGCGGCTGTTCGGGCAAAAGGAAGGGATGCACGACGGCGGCATTCCGTATTTTCGGTTTTCGCGCAGGGAGTTGTCGGAGTTGTTGGGGCAGAATTTGCGGGTGCGCGGCATGACGGGCGCGTTGGTCTATCATTATCTGGCGCGGTGCGAGAAAGAGGGTGAGATTCGATGAGCAATTCTTCTTCGGCGGGAGCATCGCCGCAGCGCAAGGCGACGTTTCGGCTCGGACAGCGGCAGTTGAGTCGGCTGTCTTTGGGCGTGATTTTGTTTTCGATAGCCATTATTTTGCTGCTCGGCTGGCAGATCGTTCAGGGATTCATCATTACGCGCAATATGATGGTTGCGTCGGACAATATGAAGGCTCTGTATCGGGCAATGGGCGGATACGCACTCGATAACGACGGCGAATTTCCTGAAGCGAAAGTGTGGCGTGATCAGGCAGCAGGTTATCTTTCGGCGTCGCCCGGAACGCCCGGAGGCAAAATGAGTTTTCTGAATGGAAATACAGACAGCGGTTCTGTGGGATACGTGTACAATTTGCTGGCGTCGAAGTACAACCCTGAGCGGGGAGAGACGCCCAACAAAAAGGCAATTCCGGCGAGCAAATTGGTGCTGTTGATCGAGAAGCACGGGGTCTCGAAGGACGCCAACGAGACGATAGCGATTCCGCCGCAAACGACGGAGCAGGGAATCCAAGCGTTGGGTAAGGTGCTGGAGTTTCCGCATAAATCGGACGACAAGGACACGGCGACTGCCATCGTTCTGTTCGCCGATGGACATATCGAGCGCAAAACACGGCGCGATTTGCAGTAGGAAGGGGCGAGTTGTGCCGGGTGTTGAAAACACCCGGCAGGAAAAAACAAGCGTCTTTCAGACGCACAATGCAAGCAAGATGTAAGACAGCACGATCCTTATCAACAAGCAATACGGCTCTCGGTGGAGAAGAGTACCATGAAAGAACGCGATGCGAAAGCAGTTCTGTATATCGGGGCGGTGATGTTGTGTACGCCGATCTTTGCAATTTTAGTAATTACGTCGTACTATGGTCTTGATGGGCAAAAGGAGAGTTATATCGGGCTGTTCCTTTTCTCGTTTATCTACGCGCTCTTTTATATGTTGTGGCGGACGGCGACGGACAAGAACATGAACCCGAAAGAGCGGCAAAAACTCGCGGAGACAGGGCTTGTGAGCGGACGGTATCCGGTGTATGTGCTCTCGTCGATCCTGTTTTTGATTTTGGTTTTGCTGGCGCGTGCCTTGCGCGGGCATCCGTTGCCGCCTAATGTGACGTGGGGTTGTTTGGCAGTGTGTTCGGCGTCCATCGCGCTGGGCTTGATACTTGTCGAAGCGGCGCGGCGTAAGGTGTTGAGGATACCGATGGTGTGGCGCGGTTCGCCCCTTCCTGAACTTGAGTTTGATTGAC
>CAZPZP010000478.1:0-4098 GCA_964591025.1 uncultured Chthonomonadaceae bacterium | reverse complement strand
TTTGATTCGCACCCTTTATCAAAAGTCATGCAGGAAATCCCTGTTCGGCTGTCTAATATCCACAAATCGGATTTTCCTCACTCTTCACTTAATTGAGGAGGCATCTCCCCATCATTTTATCCTCTCGGAGTTCCACCATGGCACAGCAAGACGCCCCATTCGCAGGGCTTTTCATAGACGGCAAGCGCGTTTCAGCATCGGACAATGCGACTTATTCGGTTCATAATCCCGCGACGGGCGAACCCTTGGCGCAGGTCGCACAGGGAAACGCTCAGGATATAGGGCGTGCCGTCACTGCCGCGCACCGTGCCTATACCGGAGAGTGGGGCAAATTCGGGGCAGGGGAGCGGGCGACTGCCTTGCGGAAATTGGCAGAAATCCTTCGCCTCCACGCCGAAGAGTTGGCGCAGATTGATATGCGGAATGTCGGCAAACCTATCGGGGACGCACGCTGGGAAGCCAATTATGCGGCGCGGGTTTTCGAGTACTATGCCGGGCTGATTCCGGTTTCCGGTGGGGCGACGGTTCCTGTGGCGGCAAAAGGCACAGGGCTGACCTTCCGCGAACCGCTTGGTGTCTGCGGGCTGATTGTCCCGTGGAATTTCCCGCTGGTTACAACAGCGTGGAAGCTCGCCCCCGCGCTAGCGATGGGCAACACCGCCGTCCTCAAACCTGCCGAATGGACGCCGCTTTCCGCGCTGAGACTGGTGGAACTCATGCAGGAAGCGGGCTTTCCCGATGGCGTTCTCAATGTCGTTCCCGGTCTCGGTTCGGTAGCGGGCGCGGCACTGGCACTACATCCCGACGTGCGAAAAGTCTCCTTCACCGGCTCGACTGCGACAGGAACCAAAATCCTTCAGATGGCGGCGAACGACATCAAGCGCGTCTCATTGGAACTCGGCGGCAAATCCGCAAGCGTCGTTTTCGCCGATGCCGATAGAGAGAAAGCCGCCGCGTCTATTATGAGCGTTTTTGCCAATACGGGGCAGGACTGTTGCGCCCGCAGCCGCTATCTCATCGAACGCTCCATTTTTGATGAGTTTGTCGAGCAGTTCGTTGAGAACACGCGCAAAATCAAAATCGGCGATCCGCAGGACGAGACAACCGAACTTGGTCCTCTGGTCTCTCCGGTGCATCGTGAGCGTGTGGAGGGTTTCGTACAGCAGGGCAAAGCGGCGGGCGCGACAGCACTCATCGGCGGCAACTCTCTGCGCGGCGATCTTTTCGACAGGGGCTGTTATTACGCGCCGACAGTTTTCACCGATGTTGCGCCGGACAGCGTTCTCGCTCAACAAGAGATATTCGGTCCCGTTGTCGCGCTGATGCCGTTCGACACCGAAGAGGAAGCCATTCACCTCGCCAATGGCACTCCCTATGGTCTGAGTGGTTCGCTGTGGACACGCGATATAGCACGCGCCCTGCGTGTCAGCCGCAAAATGGAATGCGGCGTTGTCTCGATCAATACCTCCAGCAGTGTCCATCTCGAAATGCCGTTCGGCGGCTTCAAACAGAGCGGTTTTGGGCGCGAACTCGGTCCTGCCGCCCTCGAACACTACAGCGAATGGAAAAGCATTTTTATCGCTGAGGATTAGGTTCGGGTACGGAAAATACTCGTCAAGAAAGTGCAAACGTCTTCACCTCACCCCCCAACCCCCTCTCCTTGCCATTCGTTCCTCATTAGGAGAGGGGGAGTCATAAGAATTAAAGTCTTCTCCCCTTCTTGCAGTTAAGGGGAATTTTTAAGGCGCGGTTCTTTCTCCCCTCTCCTCCGAAGAATGAGGAAATAGGGAGAGGGGTTGGGGGTGAGGTGAAATAGTTCAAGGAGAAAAGATGACGACCCCCCGCATTCCCGGAATGCTGACTCGTGAAGAATTGGCAGAGGCGATACGGCGCAAAGAGATCGAAACCGTGCTGGCGGTTTTCCCGGATATGTACGGGCGACTATTGGGCAAACGCCTCACGGGACACTTCTTTCTGGAACACGCCGCCGAGGACGGAATGCACGTCTGCGATTATCTGCTCGCGTGCGATATGGAGATGGACCCGGTTCCCGGCTATCAATTCACCAGTTGGGAAACCGGATACGGCGATATGCACTGGGTTCCCGATTGGACAACCGCACGCCGCGCCGTATGGCTGCCCAAAACCGCCCTGATTGTTGGCGATATGTATACGGCAGACGGCGCAAAACCCATCGAAGTTGCGCCGCGCCGAATGCTGCAACGACAATTGGCACAAGCCCATGAAATGGGATATACGGTCATGGGCGGCACCGAAATCGAACTCTATGTCTTTCATGAGACTTACGAATCGGCGCGAAACAAACAGTATCATGGGCTGAAAACATCGGGTTCCTATATCGAAGATTATCACATTTTGCAGGGAACCAAAGAGGAAGATTTGATCGGGGCGATACGGCGGCACTTGGATGACAGCGGCGTACCTGTCGAATCGAGTAAAGGCGAATGGGGTCCCGGTCAGCAGGAGATCAATCTCTTCTATTGCGACGCACTCACACAGGCAGACCGCAATGTTCTCTACAAGCACGCCGCCAAAGAGATTGCCCAAGCACAGGGCAAGGCAGTGACCTTCATGGCGAAATGGGATGAAACGCTCGCAGGTTCCAGTATGCACGTCCATCTTAGCCTCTGGAAAACGGAAGGCGGCAATGCGTTTACAGGCGACACGGCGATTGGTCCCGTGCAGGGTTCGGAGACGTTTCGCGGCTTCCTCGGCGGACTGCTCCATCACGCCCACGCCCTGACCGCGTGCTTCGCGCCCAATGTCGCTTCCTATAAACGGTATCAGTCCGGCTCGTTCGCACCAACGGGCATCGCGTGGAGCCGTGACAATCGCACCGCCGGAATGCGCGTGGGCGGGCAGGGCAATTCGCTGCGCGTGGAATGCAGGATTCCCGGCGCGGACGCCAATCCCTATATCGTTTATGCCGCGCTGATCGCCGCCGGACTGGACGGAATCAAGAATCATATTGAGCCGCCACCGATTTTCGAGGGCGACATTTATCAGGCAGCCGATTTGCCGCGTGTTCCCTCGTGTCTGCGCGACGCCATAGACGCTTTTGCCGATAGCGAGTTCCCACAAGCCGCTTTCGGGGGGGACGTAACAGAGCATTATCTGCACTTTCTTCGCACCGAACAGCGCAAATTCGACGAGGTCGTGACAGATTGGGAAAAAGCCCGGTTTTTCGAGAGAATCTAAACAAGAAGGTGATAAGGAGAGAAGATGCGATTACAGGATAAGGTGGCATTGATCACCGGAGCGGGTTCGGGGATTGGGCGCGAATCGGCACTGCGTTTTGCGGCGGAAGGGGCAAAAATCGTCGTCGTTGATGTCAACTCGGAAGGGGGACAAGAGACCGTAGAAATGGTAAAAAGCGCAAATGGTCAAGCCGTTTTCGTGCGTGCCGATGTCTCCTCCGCGACTGATGCCGAGGCGATGGTTCGGACTGCCGAGGAGACATTCGGCAAACTGGACATTCTGTTCAATAACGCCGGAATTTCCCATTCCGACGATGACGACGCCATCACGACAGAAGAAGCCGTTTGGGATTTGACCTTTGCGATCAACGTCAAAGGCGTCTTTTTGGGCTGCAAGTTTGGAATTCCGGCATTGCGGCGGGCGGGCGGCGGCTCCATTATCAATACGGCGTCGTTCGTGGCGATTCTCGGCGCGGCGACTCCGCAGTTGGCGTATACGTCGAGCAAGGGAGCGGTGCTTTCCATGTCCCGCGAACTTGCCTCAATCCATGCCCGCGAGAATATCCGCGTCAACGCACTCTGTCCGGGACCACTTCGCACCGAACTGCTTATGAAGTATCTGAATACGGAAGAGCGGCGACAACGGCGACTGGTGCATATTCCGCTCGGACGCTTCGGCGAAGCCAAAGAGATCGCCAACGCCGCGCTGTTCCTCGCCTCCGACGAAGCCTCGTTCGTCACGGGCGCGACGTTTCTTGTAGACGGCGGAATCACCTCTGCTTACACGACACCAGAATAAGAACCCCTCCCCAGCCCTCCCCTTCCATAAGGGGAGGGAGCCAAAATTCTTCCTCCGTCAGCAGGATTCGCGCAAGGGGAG
>CAZPZP010000477.1:0-4098 GCA_964591025.1 uncultured Chthonomonadaceae bacterium | reverse complement strand
CACCAACCCTGTCGCTACTCCCGGATGCTCCATGCGCTCGATTGCCGCTTCCTGCTCATAGCGGGGCGCACCGAGAAACTCCTGAATCACCTTCGGCGTTACGCGCAGCGATTTGTACTTGCCTTCAGCGAAGTTGCGGGTCGCTTTGCGGCAAACCGTCGCCACTTCACGCTCCAAATTGCGAACGCCCGCCTCTCTGGTATAGCCATGCACCAGCATTCTGATCGCGTCCGGCATGAAGGTGATTTTCTTTTTGATGCCATGCTCCTGCACCTGTTTGGGAATCAAATGCCGCGTGGCAATCGCGACTTTTTCCTCTTCGGTATAACCGGCGATTTCGATGATCTCCATACGATCACGTAACGGTCCCATAATCGTATCCAGCATATTCGCCGTCGTAATGAACAGAATATTCGACAGGTCGAACGGCACGTCCAGATAATGATCGCGGAACGTCGTATTCTGTTCCGGGTCAAGCACTTCCAGCAACGCCGAGGACGGATCGCCCCGGAAATCGGCTTGAACCTTGTCGATCTCGTCCATCATAAAGACCGGATTGTTCGACTCGGCACGCTTGATGCCTTGAATGATCTGACCGGGCAACGCCCCGATATAGGTGCGGCGATGTCCACGAATCTCTGCCTCATCCCGCACGCCGCCAAGCGACATCCGCACGAAATGGCGACCCAACGCCCGCGCAATGGACTTGCCGAGACTGGTCTTGCCTACGCCGGGAGGTCCCGAAAAGCATAGGATCGGCTGTCGTGCCGAGCCATCGGACTTGAACTTGCGAACGGCGAGATACTCCAGAATGCGATCCTTGACCTTCTCCAAACCATAGTGATCCTCGTCCAGAATTTTCTTAACTTCGGCGATGTTGAGATTGTCGATGGTCGCCGTTGTCCAAGGCATCGAAACCATCCAGTCGAGATAGGTTCGCGAGACGTTGTAATCGGGCTGCATAGGATTCATGCGGCTCAGGCGTTCAAGTTCTCTGTCCGCCTCTTTGCGTGCCTCTTCGGGCATCCCGGACGCGGCGAGTTTCTCCCGCAGCTCGTCCAAATCCTGCGTGCGATCATCGCCTTCGCCAAGTTCCTTCTGAATCTGGCGCAGGTGTTCGCGTAGGTAATATTCGCGCTGAGTCTTGCCCATCTCCTGCGCCACTTCGGACTGTAAGCGGCTGCCGAGTTCGAGCAATTGCACCTCACGAGACAGCAGTTCGAGCAGTCGTTTCATACGCGGCATCAGTTCGATGGATTCCAGAATCTCCTGTCGCTCCTCGAACGTCAAACGCGGCATTTGCGCGGCGATCAGGTCGGCGAGTACGCCCGCGTCCTGAACATTCGTCGGCAGACTCTGCATCTCATCAGGCAAATCGGGCGACAACTGCACGATTTTGGTGAACAGTGAACCGATATTACGCTTGAGTGCCTCGATCTCCATCGCGTCGGCTTCAGAGACTTCCGGCTCCTCGATGGGGCGAATTTTAACGCGCAAATAAGGCGAGGTCTGAATCACCCCGACGATCTCGAACCGCTTGACGCCCTGCACGATAAGACGAATCCCTTCGGGAACCTGCGCCATCATGCGAATTGCAACCACTGTACCAAACTTGTAAATATCGTCAACGCCCGGATTTTCGATATTGGGGTCTTTGAGGCACGCGACACCGATCAGGCGATTGCCGTCTTTGACCGACTCATCCACCAATTTGATCGAATTCTCACGCCCTACCCCAAGCGGCGCAACCAGCACCGGAAAGATGACGACTTCGCGTAGCGGCAACAGGTTCAGTTCTTCGGGAATGCCGCCGTTTTCCTCATTCTCCTCGTTTTTATCGTCCGTATCAATCGTTAAAATTTCGTCGCCTTCGGGTATCTCTTCCAGTATGTCCGTCAATGTTTGGGATTCCATTATGCTCTCTTTTCTGCCGGCGCAAGTGGCACTATAGATACTGAGGAAACGCCGGTAACCGTTATAACCGCACTTTTGCTATTCCGATAAACTTGCGTCAACCGGAAAATCCATTTCTATTCCGCTGTGATAATGATAGAACGCACCATCAGCGGGTTTGTTCTCTTCTTTGGAAGCGAAATGACGAGAAAGCCGTCACGATAGTTCGCCGACATTGCGTCTCTCTCAAATTGTAGACCGCGTGGCAGGGCGATTTGCCGCTCGAACGTGCCGTAATAGATTTCCAACTGGTAGCACTTCAGCTGCTCTTGATTTGGGTCGGGGATTTCAGCGCGATCTCCCGAAATCATAAGTGTACTGTCATCGGCGGCGAGTGTTATGGCGATTCGGTCAGGGCGTACCCCCGCCAACTCCATTTTGACAATCAGCGCAATTTCCGTCTCGAACATATCCACACGCGGCTGAAACTGCAGGGCTTGCAGAGCATTTTCGCCGTTCTGAAGCATATCGGCTTCCAGTTGCAAAATCAGAAAATCGTGTCGCGGCATCTCATCTCTCCCAATCTCCCTATATATGCGTTGATTATACCTATCTTACGCGAATTCGCGCCGGATAATTTGCATAAATTCCAGCAAAGTTCAATCATTTGCGCGTGATACACTCACATCACCTGATGATAGCAAAGAATAAGGCAAAAAACAAAAACTCCCTCCAAGATTTTGGGAGGGAGTCAGTACAATTCTTGTATCATTTTGCCAGTGCAAGGAAACTCTCATAGCGTCGGCGGCTGATTTCACCCGCCTCAACCGCTGCTTTGAGGTTGCAGCCCGGTTCAGCATCATGCTGACAATTTCGGAATCGGCACTGTGTCGCTAAAAACGGGCGGAATTCGACAAAGCCCTCTTGCAGTTCGTTGCGCTCCATGGGGAGCAGTTCCAGTTGCCGCAAGCCCGGTGTATCTGCAACCCATCCGCCCGTTTCGAGCGGAATCAGTTCGCGCACCGTCGTCGTATGACGTCCCTTGAAGGTGGTATAGCCGATGTCGCCGGTATCGAGTTTCAAGCCCGGCTGCACCGCATTGAGCAGACTGGACTTGCCGACGCCCGACGGACCGGTGAATGCCGAAATACGCCCGCGCAGTGCCGCGTGCAGCTCGTCAATTCCGATGTTGCCCTTGGCACTTGCCGCAATAACTCGATAGCCAATCCGTCTGTATTCGGCAAAATTCTGTTGGAAAACGTCCTCGTCCACAAGGTCGCGCTTGTTAGCGACGATCAGCGGTTCGATGCCGTTGGTTTCCGCCGAAACGATCCAGCGATCAACGCGCCATAAATCGGGGTTCGGCTCGGCACACGCAAACACAATCACGAGCTGATCCAAATTGGTGATCAGAGTCTGCTCGCGTCCTCGATCTCCGGTACGGGCAAAGCGCGTGGTACGCGGCAAAATCTCCTCGATCACGCCCGCGTCGTCACTCGTAAAATTGATGCCGACCCGATCCCCGACTGCAACTGTGTCTTTGGTCAGCGGACGCTTGGCACGAACGACCCGCCGTGCTACGCTCTCACTGGTGTTATAAGTGAAATTCTTTTTGAGGTTGCCGCGCAATGTGCAGGGGATTTGGCGTGCGGGAGCTTGCTGTTTGTCGCCGCCGATATGCACGATATACTGCCCGCTGATGGCGCGAAGAACAACGCCCTCTTCCTCATATTCCGCACGGGTCTCCACCATCTTTTCTTCCACAGCGGCGGAGTGCAAACTTTTCTTGGCGATAGTCGGTTTCTCCTCTGAGAAGGGGCAAATGCTGCCCACAAGCACTGAAACGATGAGAAGGCAGTTTTTTACAAACAAAAACGCCTCCGGTCAATGATAAGACTTCGGAAGCGCAGGAGCAAAGCGTCACAAAATGGGTCGGTTGGGTCGGGCGCATTGTGTTCTCCTGTCCTGCCTCCTCAAGCGAAACTCTCTTTTACCGAGAGTCGCACTGTCTCTATCGTACTACGGCAACGCCTCGATAAACGTGCCAACTGCATTATACGAACCCTGTCCCGATTTGTCAAGTCAAGCCGGATTATTCTCTCACGTTCCGCAGGGTTGGCGGTGGAGTATCAGTGACTCACCTCTCGCAGCGGAGGTTTTAAACCCCCGTCTGGAAAAAACAAGCGTCTTTCAGACGCACCAACT
>CAZPZP010000476.1:0-4100 GCA_964591025.1 uncultured Chthonomonadaceae bacterium | reverse complement strand
GGGTGAGGTAAAGACGCTTGTACTTTGTTGCCGGGTACTTTCAGTACCCGGTGCGAGAGGTGACTCATTAACACGCAGAAAGAAACCCTCACTATGGAAAACTCAACCCCGGCAGTTGCCGCCTACGCTGCACAATCGGCGACAACACCCGTCGCGCCGTTCCGTTTCACGCCGCGCACTCCCCGCAAGGACGACGTAGTGATCGATATCCTCTATTGCGGCGTGTGTCATACCGACATTCACCAGACGCGCAATGATTGGGGCAATTCTGTCTATCCGATGGTACCGGGTCACGAAATCATCGGGCGGGTGGCAAGCGTCGGCGGCGATGTGACCGGATACAAGCAGGGTGACATGGTGGGCGTGGGCGTCTTGGTGGACTCCTGCCGCCACTGTTCGGCTTGTCTTGCCGGACTGGAAGTCTACTGCGAAAAGAACTCGACCCAGACCTACAATGACAAAGATCGGCATGACGGTCAGCCTACCTACGGCGGCTATTCCAAGCAGATCATCGTCTCAGATCAGTTTGTACTGCGTCTGCCGGAAGGACTTGATCCCAAATCTGCCGCTCCTCTGCTCTGCGCGGGCATCACCACATACTCACCGTTGCGTCATTGGAAAGTTGGTGAAGGCACGAAGGTCGCGGTCGTCGGTCTCGGCGGCTTGGGTCATATTGGATTGAAGTTCGCCAAAGCAATGGGCGCGGATGTGACGTTGTTTACGCGCAGTACGGACAAGATAGACGAAGCACGTCGGCTGGGGGCAGATCATGTGGTACTCTCCACCGATTCAGAACAGATGCAGGCGGCTGCCCGCCGGTTTGACCTCATTCTCGATACCGTGCCGAACGCGCATGATCTCAATCCCTATTTGGCAACGCTGAAACTTGACGGCACTCTGGTTCTTGTCGGGCAATTGGATGCGCTTGAGCCGATACAGGGTGTTGTCCTGATTATGGGGCGCAGGTCAATTGCAGGTTCGGGCATTGGCGGCATTGCGGAAACGCAGGAAATGCTGGATTTCTGCGCTGAACGCGGCATCACCTGCGATGTGGAGATGATCAATATTCAGGACATTAACGAAGCCTATGAGCGTGTACTTAGAAGCCAAGTGAGGTATCGGTTCGTCATTGATATGGCTTCGTTAACTGCTGGCAGCTGATAACCCAATTATGATTCCACGTAAACTGACCCTCAAAAATTTCATGAGTTATGGCGAAGAGCGTCAAGTCCTCGACTTCGACGGGCTTCATGTCGCCTGTCTGTCCGGTGATAACGGCAACGGTAAATCGGCATTACTGGATGCGATGACGTGGGCGTTATGGGGCAAAACCCGTGCGTCCGGCTCCCGCAGCACTTCGGAAGACGATATTATTCATCTCGGCTCGAATGAGGTGGAAGTCCGGTTCGAGTTCGAGCTTAACGACGCGCAGTTCCGCGTAACGAAGCGGCGCAGACTCGGCAAAAATGCGGGGGCGGGCGATTGGGTTTTGGCGCAGTGCGATGCGTCGGGCGAGTGGCATACGGTCGGCGGCAGCAGTTCGCGGGAGACCAAAGATCAAATCACGGCTCTGCTCAGTATGGAGTACGAGACGTTTATCAATTCCGCGTATCTCAAACAGGGACAGGCAGACGAATTCACGCGCCAAACGCCCGATTCGCGCAAACGCATACTCGGTGAAATTCTCAATCTGGATCGCTTCGAGCGGCTGGAAACCAAAGCCAAAGAGCGTAAAAACGCCGCCAAAGAGATCGTGGACGAGTTGGAGCGAGACATCACGTTTCTTGACAATCAGATTGCTCGTGCTGTTGGCTACGAGGAGAAGCGTGAGGAGGCGCAGGGGCGTCTGGTGGAACTACAGAGTCAGATTGAGGCAAAATCTGCACAAGTCGAGGCGTTGCGGGAGCAAAAACTTCAATTTGACTCCGTTTCTCAGCGCGTCGTTGACTTGCAAGCCGCGCATGGACGCACTCTGACCGAGATTGCCACGCGCCGTACCGAATTGGGTCAAAAAGAGGCGCGGCTTGAAACCATGCAGGCGACTATCGCGCAAAAAGATTCCATTCTGACCGATTATCGCCTTCTTTTGGAGAGCCAGAAACGCCGCGAAGACCTTGAGCCACAGATGGCAGAGGCGGTCAAAAAAGACAAAGAGTATCACGATGCGAAGGCGGCAATAGATGTTGAGAAGACGCGCCTTTTCGGAGAGATCGGCGCGGCGGCAGCGACCCTGAAATCTCTTGAGCAGCAGTGCCAGGAATTGGAGCGGCTGGAAACGCAGATCGCACAATTCGAGAAAGAGATCGCGGCGGCAGGAGATTTGACCGCGAATTACGAAAAAGCGGAGCAGGACGCAGAAGTTTATCGTCAGCAGTTCGCGGAACTCGGCGGCAAGAAAACGCAATTGGATGCGGCGATCAAGGAAGTGGACGACGTTTTGAGTCTCTTGGAGCGTCCGCACGCCGTCTGCCCGATCTGCGATACCGACTTAAAAGGTAAACACGAACGGGTTCTTAAATCTCAGAACGACAAAAAAGCCAAGTTTACAATTGAACTCAATGAAGTCAAGGTTCAGGGGCGCACCGCGAAACAAAACCGTGATGACGCGCAAGAGCGGCTTGCCACGCTGAAAGCCCAAAACGACGCGCTGACCGCGAAATGTTCCGCGTTGGAAGATCGCAAGCTGCGCCGGGCGAGTTTGGCGCAATTGCCAGTCGAACGCACGAAAGTACGCACTGCGGTACAAAAATTGCAGTTACAATATGATAACGAGGATTATGCCCTGCCGCAACGTGCCAGAGTGAAGAGTTTGGAGGGGCAGGTTCAGATTTTGGGATTGGCGAAGTCGGAATATGAAACGGTGGTCAATCGGATTGCCCGCTTGAAAGAGACGGAATCGCGCCGCCACGATCTCAAAACGGCAGAAGAGAACAGGGCGAATCTCTCGAAAGAGCGCGAGGCGTTGATCAGTATGATCGCGGCGAAACAGAACGAGGCGGACAAAGAACAGACCAAACTTGCTGACCTCAAGACGCAGTTGGCGCAATACGACACGGTTCGCAACCAATTCTTCGAGAGGGAAGCGGAAGTCAAGCATCTCGAACAAGAGGCGCAACGGCAGCGGACAGACATCGCGATCAATACGAAAAATCTTGACGATATCAAAATCGCTGCCGCGCAAAAAGCCGAACGCACCGTTACGTATAAAAAATCCAAAGAAGAGATGCAAGCCTATAACGCGCTGGTGAGTGCGTTCGGACGCAGCGGGGTTCAGGCACTGATCATCGAAACGGTTATTCCTGAATTGGAAGCGGAAACAAACGATCTGTTGAGTCGTATGACGGATAATGCGATGCAGGTTCGGTTCGAGACGACACGCTCCAACAAAACAAATAAAAACGAAGTGGAAACACTCGATATCAAAGTCCAAGACGATGCGGGAGTTCGCCCTTATGAATTGTTTAGCGGCGGTGAAGGGTTCCGTATCAATTTCGCCATTCGAATCGCCCTGTCCCGATTGTTGGCGCGTCGGTCAGGCGCACGCTTGCAAACCTTGATTATGGATGAGGGCTTCGGCTCTCAGGACGGCAAAGGACGAGACCGATTGGTCGAGATTATCGAGTCGATCAAAGACGATTTCGCGAAAATCATTGTGATTACGCACTTCGAGGAACTCAAAGACTCGTTTGCCCAGCGGATCGAGGTGATCAAAGATGCCGGAGGGTCACGGATTCATGTTCTCTGATTGTGTATTGCGCTCCATGGCAACCATGGCTCCCGAACGGTTGACGCCAGTTCTGCCCGACAGGGACGAACTGGACGACAATCGCGGCAACAGCGAGGGTTGGATCGTTATCGCCTATAATAACGACTTCAATACGTGGGATGAAGTCGTCCATATTTTGTGCCGTGCCACGTCCTGCACACCCGAAGAAGCCAATATCGAAACGTGGGAAGTCGATAATTTAGGCAAATCGGTGGTGCATCATGGTAGCCAAGAGGAGTGCCAGCGTGCCGCCAATACGATTCGCACGATTGGAATGCGGGTCGAAGTGACAGAAGAGTAGGGATTAGATCGGTGGGTGATTAAGTTCGGGTAC
>CAZPZP010000475.1:0-4109 GCA_964591025.1 uncultured Chthonomonadaceae bacterium | reverse complement strand
CGGAACGCCCCCAGCAGAGAAATTCATTTCGCTGGACTTATGCAAGAGGTCTAATCTATTTGGGCATCTATAGACGATTTCCTGCTCACTCGCCAAAGATTTTCTCAGGCGCGACAACTTAGGGACTTTCAAAGATTAAACCGTTCCGTTCTTGCATTATGCGTCCGGCAGGACGCCCGTCCGAAGGACACAGAGGCGGGTATTTTCAGTACCCGATAATGCGATGGAACGGTTTAATCCTTGAGAGTCCCTTATTGCTTTGTTCCCGCGTTTTGGTGCTTGAGCGGTTCAAGAATGTGGACGCGCTCGATAGTGAAGGCGACGGACGCGCTCTCAAGGACGCACGCGATTGCTCCACCCATGGCAGGTTCGGGAATCAACGACGAGAAGTAGTGGCTACACCCGCGTAATCTTCACCACCGACCCTTTTTCGTTCCCCATCTCAGTACGCACGTACACTTTCGCCTACAGCACCGCTCCCGATCCCAGCAAACCCTTGTCTTTCTCAAAGGTTTGGTCGCCCGGCAGAGATTTCTTGTTGCAAGTCAGCGGAAATTCCGGTATACTGTTTTTCATTGAAAGCGCGGCGTTGAGAGCCGGGACAGTCGCAGTGAGAGGCTTCCGAACCGTGTCAGAGCTTGACCGCAGCAGCACTCAGGTTGACCGCTTATGTGTGTTCTGCAAACCCGGCTCTGAGCGTCGCGTCGAAATACAGGGAGTAGAGAGTAGAAAATAGGGAGTAGGAAAACAGTTTCGGGCGGAATCGAGTATTTTGCTTCGTTCTGTCGTTCGATGCGTTCCCCTGCTTCCTATCTCCCTACTCCCTACTCCCTTTTCTTATGTCCTATATTGCCCTCTATCGCAAATACCGGTCGCAGAGTTTCGGCGAGTTGATGGGACAAGATCACGTCACTCGAACCCTGCAAAACGCGATCCGCTCTGGCAGAATCGCCCACGCCTATCTGTTTCATGGGGCACGCGGATGCGGCAAAACCTCCACGGCACGGCTGCTTGCCCGCGCCCTCAACTGTGTCGCTCAAGACGGTCCCACTCCCGAACCGTGCGGCGTCTGTAGTCTCTGCGTCAGTATCCGCGAAGGCACTTGTATGGACGTGCTTGAGATGGATGCCGCCTCCGAAACCGGCATTGACGATGTGCGGGAAAAAATCATCGAGAACGTCCAATACGCTCCCGTCGAAGCCCGCTACAAAGTCTATATCATTGACGAAGTTCACGATCTGTCCGCCAAAGCGTTCGATGCCCTGCTCAAAACCCTCGAAGAGCCTCCCGCGCACGTCGTTTTCATTCTTGCGACAACCGAAAAGCACAAAGTCCCGATTACGATTCGGTCTCGGTGTCAAGATTATCAGTTCAAGCGCGGCTCATTGCAAGATTTGGCGTCCGCCGTTCAGCGCGTATTGGACAGCGAAGAGTACACCGCCGATCCTGCGGCAGTACAAGCCATCGCCCGTGCCGCCGAAGGGTCATGGCGCGACTCCCTTTCGCTCTTGGAGCAGGTTCTGGCGTATTCCGACAAGCACGTTACCGCCGAAGTCGTTCACCGTGCCGTTGGAACCGTTGGCTCGGAGATGCTGGAGCGAGCAATGGAGACTATTGCACGCGGCGACTTGGGCGAAGTGCAAACCCTTGCCGGTGAGATGGTGGACACCGGAACCGATATACGTCAACTCCTTACTGCTCTTGCCGCCTATATCCGCGAACTGATGCTGATAGCATCCGGCGCATTACAAGCGGCACAACAGGAGATGGGCGCGGAACGGTTCGCTCTCCTGCGCCCTCAAGCCGCCCTGTTCGCCCCACACGATCTGCTTGCTATGAGCGGAATTATTGCCGCCGCCGAGCGCGAACTTCGCTTCTCGAATCAACACCGCTGGATATTGGAGCGCACTCTGCTCAGTCTCACACCGTCGCTGATGGGCATCGGTTTCGGGTCGGTTGGGTCATTCGGTCATTCGGTCACCGGATCATTGGGGAAAACCGCGCCCCCCAACGTCTCAACAACTCCATTGCCCAATCACTCAATCACTCAGTCACCTAACGACCCAACAACCCAACAACCCAATGCTGTACCAAACGTAGTACCGAAGCCGCCAATTTCCATGCCGACAAATTTCGATCCGGTTACGCCCGAAGTCGAAGAAGACGAGGGAACAGGGAACAGGAAACAGGGAACAGAAGAAAACATTTCCTCCCTCATCCCTTCTCCCTCCTCTCTTTCCGCTTCTGTTGTCTCTGCAAGAGTAGAAGAACCGGAAGCGGCGGAGCGGTTTGCGGAAGGGGTGACGTTGGAGGTTGTGGTTCGGGCGTGGGCGCGAATCTTGAAGGCGTTTCGGCAGGCGAGTCCGGCGGGCATCGGGTTTTTAGAAAAAGCAGAACCCATTGCGCTTCAAGGGAACACGCTTATTTTGTTGTTCGCCGATTCGTTTGCCCGTGACCGCATTCAGACAAAAGCCAAAGGGCGGGAAGCGGTTGAGAAAGCCATCAACACGGTTTTGCAGACGACAGGCTATAAAATTCGGGGCGTGCTGAAGGAAGAATGGGGTGAGACAGGCAATAGTGGGGGAAGTGGGATTGCAGTTGCACCGAAGCCGACAGCCTCCGCACCTTCGGGAAATGCGATAGAGTTTTCTTCGACATTGATGGAGGTCGAAGAGATTGTTGCGCCGACTGTGACGCGAATCGCCGATTTTGAGACGGTCAATTCTCTGCCTGTATCGCCTCCAACGCCCGTTATTCGTGAAGAGACACGTCTGCCGGAACCTGCTGCCAAGCCGACAGAGACGCAGATGTTGGACGAGGTTTTGACAATGTTCGGCGGTCAAGTGGTCGGAGCGGTGCCGCGCACACAAAAACCGACTGTCTAAGCGACGCAAAACCGCCCTCGATGAGCGTATAATAAAAGGCAAGAGCGAGAGCATTTGCGCTCCTCGAAACGAATCCCAAGGAGATCAGAAAAATGTCACGTTTAGGCGGAATGCCCGGCGGCTTCGGCGGTCTGGGCGATATGTGAAAACTGATGCAACAGGCACAGAAAATGCAGGACGATGCCGCCAAGCTTCAGGAAGATTTGGGCAATGATCGCATCGAAGCCATTGCGGGCAGCGGCATGGTGACAGCGACTGTCAATGGGCATGGGCATTTGGTGAGCCTCAAAATCAACCCCGTTATTCTCGATCCTGAAGATGCGGAGATGGTCGAAGACCTGATTCTGACCGCTGTCAAAGAGGCAACAGACAAATCGCAGTCGCAGCAGCAAGAGCGCATGAAAGACATTACCAGCGCACTCGAAGGCTTGAATTTGCCGCCCGGTCTGCTGGGTTAAATCTGCGTATCACATCGAATTTCCAGAGCATAAAATTTATGTTGCATTATCCCAAACCGCTCGCTCGGCTGGTTGCCGAGTTCGAGCGATTGCCCGGCGTCGGTCCCAAATCGGCACAGCGTTTCGCGTTTCATGTTCTGCGTCTGCCGCAGGAACAAGCGAAGCAGTTGACCGAGGCGATTCTTGCCGTCAAAGAGAGCATCAAACTCTGCAAGGAGTGTTCCAATTTCACGGATCAGGACTTGTGCGAAATCTGCCGCGACCCGAAACGGGATCGCTCGGTGATGTGTGTTGTCGCCGAAACCCGCGACCTAATCGCGATGGAGAAAACCAACGAATATAAGGGACTCTATCACGTTCTGCAAGGTTTGATCGCCCCCATGGATAATATCACGCCGGAAATGCTGAAAATCCGCGAGATGTTTCCGCGTGTCGCCGATGGCGTACAGGAAGTGATTTTGGCATTCAACCCAACAACCGAAGGGCAGACGACGGCACTGTTTTTGGCGAAGCGGCTCAAGCCGCTCGGTGTCAAAGTCTCGCAAATCGCGCACGGGCTTCCGGCGGGTGGCGACCTCGATTATGCCGACCAAGCGACCTTGATTTCGGCGTTGCAGTGGCGTCGCGAAATGGACTGAGAGAGGACAGAGTACAGTGGGCAGTGAACAGGGCAATGCATTGGGAGTGCGAAGCACGGCGGAACGAGACCTTGCTGAAAAATTTAGATACTGACTCACCTCTCGCAGCGGGTACTGAAAGTACCCGG
>CAZPZP010000474.1:0-4112 GCA_964591025.1 uncultured Chthonomonadaceae bacterium | reverse complement strand
TCGCCAAAATTTGGAATGACGTTTTTCGAGCAGTTCTGCGTCCACATTTAGTAGGCAATAACCGCTAATCCTACTCAATGTGGTACTCAGTCGAGACTTTTCGCGCCTCAAAAGGCTCGTTTTCGATTTTGGCGAAGGTATTGGTATTCATACAGCGTTTCTTAGAGATGAAGAAAGAGGAGTATCAAAAATGAAGATGTGGAAACAGGGAATTGCATGTGGCGTATTGGCTATAATGGGCGCGTCGTCTGCAAATGCAGCGACACTGTACAACAACTGGTACTATACGATTGACAATTTAAGCGATGGTTCTGGCGGAAGTGGCTACGAATATCGCGGACTTGCTTACACTTTCGCCAGTGGGCAGATGGTTATCGCAATCAGCGGAGAAATGCCCGTAGGTGGCTTGGGCGTAGGGAGCGCACAAAACGGTGCTATCAGCAACGGCGATCTCTTTTTTAACTTTACGGGCGGCAATCTGGATACTGCCGCGAAATTCGCACAGAGTCAGGTCTTCGGAGTGCGCTTCGATCCCTCCAATGACTCGTTGAACGATCCTGCGGGCAACGCTACCGATCCGACCACAGGTGTGTTCAAAGACATCACGGTACAGAATATGTCCAGTGTCAACTCGGGCTATTCCAATCTGTCAGACTATGTTGCTGCCGGGTTTGGGCGCAATACGAATGCAATGGGCGATCTTCAGTCCACGACAACAGATGTCTACAACTATCTCGGCAGCGGACAGATGTATAGCAATTTGAGGAGTGGCACACAGATTGGAAGTATCACCAATCTGTCGAATGCCCAACTGACGCCAATGGGGCTTAACTTTGGGTACTTCGGAGTCGATCCCGGTGGAGCCAATTCGATATTTGGCTTCTCCTTTAACCAATCGCTTCTTCCTGCAGGTCAATTCACAGCGCATCTGCTTGAGGAGTGCATCAATGATGGTATGGCTATTCGGGGATCAAATGTGCCAGAACCGGGAACCATCGCGATGCTTGGTGCAGGGCTGATGACAGCCAGCAGTGTTCTGATACGTCGCAGACGCCGCAAATAAGAGAACACCAGTATCGGGTTAAAAATGAGATAGAAGCGGAAAAAGCAGCAGTCGATTCGAGAGCGAGGTTGCCCTTTTAGCGAACGGGCAATTCGTGGAAATGGGCATTTTAACCCCTTTCTGCTGTTATTGACGCTTAAAATTACTCTTCAACCCGATACTGGGGTTAAGGAACCCGCGATAAATTATATCTTCCAGTCCGTCTTCTCGGACTTCGCGCCTCTGTGGCAGTGAATTTAGTCGCTTGGTGAGAGTGGAAGAATGATTTATTCGTAAAACCCTGTTAAATTCACGTTTAGACAAATTTAAGCCTCTTCGCGCTTCGGATTGTCGCCCAAGAGACTGCCAATGAGATTGAAAACTCTCTGTTGGAAAATTACAAAGAATTAATAGCAAGTTGGGTATAGCCCGCTCGCTGAGGCAACGTGCCATAAATTCCTTGTAATCATTTTGAGAAGTGCTTCTCAATCTCATGGGACGCTTCCAAGGCTCTGATTCAAGCCTCAATTTAGTCTAAACGTCAATATTTTAAACACCCGTCAGGAAAAAACAAGCGTCTTTCAGACGCGACAATCCCAATTCGAGGAATTGTGCGTCTGAAAGACGCTTGCACTTTGTTGTCGGGTACTTTCAGTACCTGCAAACCCAAAACAAAAGAGCGGTTCGGCGTTCCCTCAAAATTCGAGGGAACGCCGAACCGCTCTTCTTTGTCGTAGAGAAAACGAGAGATGTATTCTCTTCCTCTGTACAAAATCGCGTGGGCGTGTTATTATGGAAGGGCAATCGGGGCAGAACGGCATTTGAAGACCAAGAGGCAGTGACAATGGCATCAACGAGTCGCAGTTTACAAGAGAATAGTCTGCTCAATGGACGCTATCAGATCACGCGGGTTTTGGGGCGCGGTGGGATGGGAACCGTTTACCTTGCCCGCCACAATGTCCTTAAATCCGATGTGGCGATCAAAGAGATTTCTGGCAGCAACATTGAAGATGAAGCCTATAAACTTGCACTCGAATCGTGCGAAAAAGAATCGGAAATGCTCTTCAAGTTGGATCATCCCAACCTGCCCAAAGTCACCGATGCGTTTATCGAAAATGACCGCTTCTATCTCGTCATGGAATATATTGACGGCATGACGCTGGAAGCCAAACTGCGCGAAATGCAGGGGCATGGACTCGATGCGCGTCAGGTGGCGGAATGGGGACTGCAAATCACCGATGTTCTCGGTTATCTCCATACGCTCGATCCGCCGATCATTTTTCGCGATCTCAAGCCCGCCAATATCATGGTGCAACCCGATGGGCGCGTTCGTTTGATTGATTTTGGGATCGCCCGTAAATTCCAAAACGACCCCAGCAAAACCAAAGATACGGCGTTGTTAGGCAGTGTCGGCTATTCGCCGCCGGAACAGTTTGGGCAGCACCAAACCGATCACCGCTCCGATATTTATGCCTTCGGCGCGACACTGCATCATCTGCTCACGGGGCGCGATCCCGCCGCACAGCCGTTCAAGTTTCCTCCTGCCGCGTCGCTCAATCCTCTCATTCCCGATAACTTTTCGCGCCTTGTGGATCGCTGTCTGGCGTTGGAAGCGGACAAACGCCCTGCCGATGTGCGTGATATTGCGATGGATTTGCTGGCGATACGTGATCAATTGGCGGCAAACCCTGCCCCGCTGTCGCCATCCGCACGTTCCGGAACGCAGGTTTCTCCGAACGCTGTCACACTGCCATCAGGCGCGACAACGGGATCGAGACCGCGAATCATCTCCTCGAAACTCCGTGACGCCGAACTCAGGCGTGTCAGCCCTGCCGCCGCTGTGTTTGCCATCGTCGTTGTGCTGGCGATCATCGGGGGAACGGGATACGCCCTGCGAAAGCCGCCCGCCGCCACAACCACGCCGCAAGTGACTCAACTCACAGACCCGACGCCGAATACGACCCAGCCCTCTGAGCCAAAACCGGACGAGAACAAGATTACGCCGCCTGTAATACAGAGTGCAACGGAAGCACCGCCGCCTGCCGCCAATAACGATGTGGTGATTGAGAGTGTCGGCGCAAATGTCGTTCTCGAAACTCAAGGCGCACAGTGGCTTCAAGTTCAGGTTAAAGGTGTGATCAAAGGGCAAAACAGTAAGCCCGGTATAGTCGCAGTTTTCTTCTATGACCAAAACAATATGCCCCTTCTTGTTCCGCCGGGAACGCCGTATACCAACGATCAGGGGCATCTCAGTGTGGCGCACTCGCTCGCAATTGACGATGAACTGTATATCATTGACCAAACTCTCCAAGTGCCGGTGTCCGCCTTTCCGAAGGACAAGCCCGATCCCACGATCAAATATCGGTGCGTCGTCTATGTCAATCAGGAGCGAAAAGCGGAAACCAAGATCATTCCGCTCAAGTTCGCGCTTCCGGCGGAAAACTCCGAGGGCAATGGCAATCCCGATCCGAACGCGCCCAACAATGCCCCCAATGAGAATATCAGCAATCCGTGAAGCCAATTCCATCACTCAGGGAGTGCCAAAAGATACAGTAAGGACTCTCAAGAAAATAAGTATTCCAGTCCACCAATCGAAGGCGATGAGTCCTCGTGGGAGCAAATTCTTGCATCCGCATCCGATGGAACGATTATTTCCCTGAGAGTCCCTAACTGTTCTCGTTACAGGCAGTGGACGCACCCTGCCCCTGCGCGATTGCTATGTTGGCGCACAAGGCAGTGCCTAACGTCAGCAGCACCAAATTTCCTGCAACCCGTTTGCCGTTGTCTCTTTGCATTCTGATCTTACTCCTTACTTTAGTGCCGCTTGCTCGTCTTCCTTTTTGGAAGAGAGGATGCACTCTGACAGTATAAAGAGGAAAGATGAAATCTACATGAAAGAAATCACAGGGATTTTTGTAGTAGACCTCTTGCAAGAGTCGGGTACAAGAACGTACCCGACTCAAAAACAGACGTCCTGCGGACGAAATTCCCTGGCTCCTTGAGAGTGCGAAGCATGGCACGGCGGAACGAGACCTGCACGAGAAATTCATTTCGCTGTCCAAATCTCGTT
>CAZPZP010000473.1:0-4134 GCA_964591025.1 uncultured Chthonomonadaceae bacterium | reverse complement strand
GGACGGAATCCCCTGTTGAAACTGTATCGCTCTTAAACTTCGTGAAACGCAGTACCGCCCCTCGTCCGTAACAAAGTTCGTAAGTCCACACACAGCAAGATTTTGACCACACAAGGATACAGCCATGAAACTCAAACAGACGTTGATCGGAACCGCATTGCTCTACTGTAGTGCTTTCGCCTTCGCGCAAAAGACCGATTTTCCCAGCGTGATTGCCAACAAAGACACTCCGTTCACCTTGAAATTGAAAGATTTGAGCGGTGAGTGGCGGCGTATGAAGATCGTCGGAACCGTGATGACGGGCAGTGGCATGGAAGGCTTGAGCAGCATGATGGGCAGCCTCGGTCCTCTGATGCAAGCAGGGATGATGTCGGAGATGGGCAAAGGCGCGGCGAAAGACAAAGGAATGGATGCGATGATGCCCGCAATGATGTCCATGATGGGCGGGATGTTTGGCGGCGGCGACCCGATTTATTATACCAAAGGGCAAACCGTCGAGTTGGGCAGTGAGACGTTTGTCGTCACCTATCGCCATAAAAAGCCCGCGATGGATTTCGCGCAAATGATGCTTGGAGTGGCAAAACCCGGCGAAGGCAACGACAAAGGCGATGATCCGATGAAGATAATGGAGGCGGGCAAACTGAATCCCGACTCGGATTTGACGCTCAATCTGCTCAATACCAAAGCCATCGGGATGATCAACGACTTGCGCCCGTTCGATATACAGAAAGAGATTGAGGAAGCGAAGGCAGGGATGGCGTTCGCGGAGATGCTCGGTGCGGGAGGCGGCGGAGCCGCTGGCGAAGGCGCAAAGCCCGATGAAGAAATCGCAGTTGAAGCAGAACCTGTCAGCATTCTAGGTGAAGTGATGCGAGCCATCTCCGCCGATGCGACCGTTAACAAGTTCGCTGATGATATCAAAGCCCGCGTCGAAAATAATGTGGTGATCATGACCGGCAATGTGAAAACGGCACAACAGAAAGCCCGTATTACGAATTTGGTTCAGCGTGAAATCAAGGCTATCGGTGGCGGCTATACGCTCCGCAACAATCTCACGGTCAAATAGAAGAGAGCGGGTACTGAAAATACCCATCTCGGTGTCGTTCCGACAAGCGTCCTGCGGACGCACAATGTTGCAACTCCGAGGCTTCCCTCTCCTGCGAGGAACGAGCGAATCGGGAGAGGGTCGGGGGTGAGGTATTATGTCTGTTGCGGAAATCGAAAATCTAACGGTCAAATATGGGTCGCGCACTGCGATCCCGAACCTTACCGTCTCTGTGCCGGAAGGCTGCATCGGGCTGTTGGGTCCCAACGGCGCGGGCAAAACCACGCTGATCAAAGCGTTATTGGGCTTTGTACAGCCCGCGTCCGGCAACGCAAAGGTCTTGGGAATGGACGCCGCACGCGAACCGTTGCGCGTGCGGCAGAAGGTCGGTTTGATGCCTGAAGTGGACTGCCATATTCCGGGCATGAACGGCGTGACCTTTGTCGCCTATGCCGGAGAACTCTGCGGAATGCCCGCGTCTCAGGCGTTGCGCCGCGCTCATGAAACCCTTGAATACTGCGGATTGGGCGAAGCGCGATACCGTGCCGTCGAAACCTATTCGACGGGAATGAAACAGCGAATCAAACTCGCGCAAGCATTGGTTCATGGTCCAAAACTACTTTTTCTGGACGAACCGACCAATGGACTCGATCCCGACGGACGCGACGAAATGCTGAAACTCATTCGCGATATTTCTCAAAACAAATCCGTCAATGTGATCGTGTCGTCTCACCTTTTGCCCGACATCGAACGAACCTGCGACTCCCTGATCGTCATGCAAAAGGGCAAAATCGCCGCGCAGGGCAGTATGGCGCAGATGCAGGAGATGAGCGATACCCAATATGACGTGGAACTCCGCATTCCTAACGAGGCGTTCATCGAGGCACTCGCGAAACGCCGCCTGACCGTCCAAAACGTCATCGGCAGTCAGTATCGTGTCCTCAACGTCGGGGCGGATGGCGATATTGGCGAACTATTGTTCTCGGCGGCAAAAGAGACGGGGGCGCAGGTACGCGGCTTCCGAACCGCCCTGCGCTCTCTCGAAGATGTGTTTCTCGAAGCGGTAGAATAGACAAAAACTTATGGATTTCGATCTCTCTCCCACTCCCACACCACCACCGAAACCAGACCTTTCCAAGCCGTCTGCTCCTGCCGATTCGCCGATTGCGGATACCACCTATCGCAACTATGACGGACCGCTGAAACTTCGCGCCTCACGTTGGACGGTGATCGCGGCGGCACAATGGCGGCTCACGAAAAAGAAGCCGATCTTTTGGGTCTTGGCGACGATGGGGCTGTTGCCGTTCCTATTCGCGGGAATCATGCTGTATCTGCAAACGCGCTATCCCGATATGTTTGTGGCGCGGCGCGGTCCGAATTTTAATCCGTTCTTCGATACGACACCCGGTCAGAAATACACGTATCAGTTTTATCGCGCCCTCGATTTTCAGTTGTATTTTCTGTTTCCGCTCGCCATTCTGCTCGGTTCCGGCGCGATTGCCGCCGACAACCGCACCAACGCGCTCATGGTCTACCTCTCGAAACCGCTTACCAAAGGCGATTATTTGCTCGGCAAGTGGCTCGGCGTGTTTCTGATTCTGTTCGGGGCGTCGTTTGTTCCGGCGTTCGGGCTTTATCTCTACGCCCTGATGAGCGACGGCGTGGCGTTTCTCAAACAAGACCCGTTTTTGGTTCTCAAAGTGGCTTGCGGGTCTGCGATTCCTGCGGCATTGTTTACCAGTTTGCAGTTGGGACTGTCGGCGTGGTCGAAAACACCGCGCATTGCCGGAGCCGTTTTTGCGGGTATCTATGTGGCAAGCGGCTGGATCGCGCAAATTCTCTGGGCATTGCAAACTCGTGAAGATTTGACCAAAGGCGTTCTGATTCGGCACTTGTCGATCAGCGGAATCATCAACGGGCTCAATCAAAATTTGTACGGCTTGATACTGCACTGGCCCAATGTCAGTCGGCGGCGCGGATTCAATGTCGCGGAACTTCCTCCGCCGAATGCAGCGATACTGTTCGGCATTTTTCTCGTTATCGTCATCGGCGGAATTGCGACGGCGCGGGCAAAAATCAATGCGGTGGAGGTGGTACGCGGATGATCACTCTGCAAAACGCCTCACGCTGGTATGGGCAGGTTATCGGCATCAACGATGTCTCCTGCATTATGCCTGCCGGAATTACGGCACTGCTGGGACCCAATGGCGCGGGCAAATCCACGATGCTCAAATTGATTACCGGACAACTGCGCCCGACAACCGGAACCGTAAAAGTTTTCGATCAAGCTCCGTTCGCCAATCCAGAAGTGCTGAAACACATCGGTTATTTCCCCGAAATCGAAAGCGGCTATGACGATCTGACGGGCATCGAATTTGTAACTTTACTTGCGGCAATGAGTGGGTTTCGGGGCGCAGAACTCAAAAAGCGAGTCGCGGACTCTATCGAGCAAGTTGGAATGTCGCACGCGGCAGGGCGCAAGATCGGCGGCTATTCCAAAGGAATGCGCCAGCGAATCAAGGTCGCGCAGGGCATTGTCCATAACCCCGATGTGCTGATTTTGGACGAACCGCTGAACGGACTCGATCCGATGGCACGGCGCGAAGTGACCCAATTGCTTCACGGGTTCGCGCAACAGGGAAAATGTGTGGTCGTTTCCAGTCATATTCTGTATGAAGTCGAACAGATGACGCGCAATATCCTGCTGATGAATCGCGGCAGACTTTTGGCGCAGGGCGATATTTATCAGATTCGCTCGCTCATTGATCGCCATCCGCACCGGATCACGATCTCGACGCCGAATGCCCGCGCCCTTGCTCGCCTTGTTCTCGAAATGCCCAATGTTCTCAGCGTGCGCCTCGACAAAGCCGATCCGATGCGCCTCGAACTCGAAACCACTGCCGCCGACACCTTTTATGCCCAGTTCCCTGAGATTGTCTTACAGCATGGGATAGCAGTCAGTTCGTTCGAGTCGCCCGACAACAATCTCGAAGCGGTCTTCCGCTACTTAGTGAATGGGTAGTTGGGTCGGTGGGTGACAGGTCATTGGGTCATTAAGAACGGAGGTTTTAAACCCCCGTCAGGAAAAA
>CAZPZP010000472.1:0-4147 GCA_964591025.1 uncultured Chthonomonadaceae bacterium | reverse complement strand
AGAGGCAATACGGGCGTGTGCCATTTCGCAGTATTCGGGATTGATCTCGAAACCGATATAGCGTCTACCCAAATTTTTGCAAGCCACTCCTGTAGAACCCGAACCCATAAAGGGATCGAGAACTAATTCATCAGGGCAGGTGAGCAGTTTGAGAAATTCTTCGACTAATGCCACCGGGTAGATCGCAGGATGGCGACACCCTTTGACCGATTCTACCGGCGTTTCAATCACATCGCGCTTGAGTTTATTGCCGTGAAGCCGAATCACGGTAAAGCCCTGTTTCTCCAATTGGATTTTGCGCCCGCCTTCTTGTCCGCCGAACGGCTCGGAATGAATGCCGCGTATCTTCATGCGGAACCCTGCCAACTCCCCATTCTTCACTTCTTGAATGACCTGAGTCAGAGCGATTCGCGCCTTGCTTTTGTCGGTGTCCGTCAATTCCGACCCCTCGATCAACTCAAAGTAACGCTTGCCTAATTGCGCGGTTGCTCCACTGGCTTTTTTCGGGCGATTGTCCTCTTCCATAAATGCCGCAAGATGATAAAAATAGTCGTCGGATTTGACGAAATGGAAAAACGGTTCGACGCTGTTGACCAGTCGTCTTTGGAATTGGCGAGGTGTCGGATTGCTCTTGACCCAAGTCACAGTATTCACCAAGCGAATATCTCCCGGAGCCGTTGCCGCAATAGCAAACCGATGCGGAATCAGCATCAAGTTGCTTTTGAGATATTTATCGCCCAAATTCCAAACAATGCTTCCTGTCGGCGTCACGACACGCACGCACTCGCGAAAAATTTGCAGGAGATTGGCGATGTAATCGTTCAGTTCGCCTTCGTTGCCGATTCCGATTCCGCCGTACTCGCGTTGTTGGAAGTAAGGCGGTGACGTGATCACGAGCGAGACGCTTTCACTCGGCATCTCGCGAAGGAGGGCAAGACTATCACCGCAGACAACAGTATCGATCCAATTTTGCATGGTAGAAAAAGAGAGTTTGCCTCTCCCTGCCAAAAACAATTTTTGGCAGGGAGAGGCAAAGCAAGAACTGAAACTATGATTTGAGCATCGGCGGATCGAAGCCTTTGAGAGCCTCGACGAGTTCACGTACCGAAGCGGCAGACTTTTGCAGGGCGGCTTTTTCCTCATCGGTAAGGTGCATCGAAACGATCTGCTCGACACCGCCTTGCCCGATGATCGCCGGCAAACCGAGATACAGATCACGCACGCCGTAATGACCGTCATTGTCACCTGTATAAACGGCACAGGGCAAAATACGTTTGCGATCATTGAGAACGGCATCGATCATCTGAGCGATTGCCGCAGACGGTGCATAGAACGCACTGCCTGTTTTCAGCAGTGACACGATTTCTCCCCCACCCTTGCGAGCGCGTTCCACAATGGAATCAAGCCGATCTTTGGAGATCATTTGGCTGACCGGCACGCCGCCGATAGTGGTATTCCCGATTAGTGGAACCATGTCGTCGCCGTGTCCACCCAAAACGTAGGCGTTGATCTCCGAAACGCTGATGCCCGTCTCCATCGCCAGAAAAGCGCGGAACCGAGCGGTATCGAGAATGCCCGCTTGCCCGAATACTCGCTCCGGTGTGAAGCCGCTATTTTCCAATGCTACATGGCACATTGCATCCAGCGGATTGGTCAGCAGAATCAAAATGGCGTCTGGTGACAGGGCAACTGCCTGTTTGGTCACTTCGGCGACGATGCCCGCGTTGACTTTCAAGAGATCGTCGCGGCTCATACCCGGCTTGCGCGGCAAACCACTGGTAATGACAATGACATCGCTGTCTTTGGTTGGCGTCCAGTCGTTCGTGCCGACAATATGGGCGTCACTGCCGATAATGGGCATCGCTTCGAGCAAATCGAGTGCCTTGCCCTGTGGCAATCCCTCGACAATATCGTAAAGGACAACATTGACATCGCCGCGCAGTGCTAGCCAGTGTGCCAGTGTCGCGCCGGTTTGTCCTGCTCCGGCAATCGTAATTTTTTTTCGCATGAGTATTCTCAATCCTTATAAGGGAAATTTCGTGATGTGATGTTCGCCTGTGTTACTCAGCGAAAATCGCATCAACGGCAAGGGTCAAATCGGAAAAGGTGAGGGATTGCACAGTCTGCCCCAAAACATAAACGGCAACAGAGCGGCTTCCCATTGGCGAGAGTTGCAATATTTCGACAGTCTGTAGGTCTGTACGAACAAGCCAGCACTCTAAAACATCAACGGCGCAATAATCAGCGATTTTCGCGTCTAAAACCGAAGGCTTATCGCTCGGCGAGAGGATTTCAACAACGAGTTCCGGCGCAGGACGAAGCGGCTGCGGATCAGTGCGCGGAGGATTTTGTGCCAATCGTTCTGTGCCGATATAAAGTAGGTCGGGCTGTCGGGTACGCAACGGACTGTATCGGATCAGCACATCACAAGGTGCAAGTACGACCTCACCAGTTTTGGCTTGCCGCTCATAGGCGCGGAACAATTCATAGAGATTGCCGAGTAATTTTTGATGTCTGCGTGTGGGATTCATAAACTCCCGTACTCCGTCAATAATGTCGTAACGCCTTTTAATTGTGCCTTCGCTGAGATACGCTTCATAAGTGAGAAGCGTTGGAGCGAGTCGCTCTTGTGGTTGTGCAATAGCCATTGTCTTCTCCGAGTTCGCCGTCTGATGTCTGGAAGTTCCCCTTCTCGCCGCGTATTTCCTGCGTCGAGAAGGGGAATGATCACTCTGTTAGAGTTTGGCAATAATCGCGTCTGCCATTTCCGCCGTGCCGACTGCCGTCGGGTCATTGCGATCCGGCTTCATATCATAAGTGACACTTTTGCCTTCGGCGATCACGTCGGAAACCGCTTTTTCTAATTTTGCGGCGGCACTGTCCTCTTTAAGATATTTGAGCATGAGCAAGCCGGACAAAATCAGAGCCGTCGGGTTGACTTTGTTCTGCCCTTTATACTTCGGAGCCGAGCCGTGAGTTGCCTCGAACAAGGCGCAGTCGTCGCCGATATTCGCGCCGGGAGCGACTCCCAAGCCGCCGACCAAGCCCGCGCACAAATCGGAAAGAATATCGCCGTAGAGGTTCGGCATGACCAGAATATCGTAGTTTTCCGGCTTTTGTACCAACTGCATACACATCGCATCAACGAGCCACTCATCGTACTCGATTCCGTGCGATTTGTACTCTTCCGCCACTTCTCGCGCCACCCGATAGAACAGCCCATCGGTGTATTTCATGATATTGGCTTTGCAGACCGCCGTCACTTTTTTGCGCCCGTTTTCCACTGCATAATCGAACGCGGCTTTGACGATTCGGCGCGTTCCCGTCACGGAAATCGGCTTGATAGAGATGGCGGCGTCGTCGCGGATTTTGCCCCCCGCCATCGCAATAATCTGCTTGGCTTCGGGCGTGCCGAGGTCATATTCGACCCCCGCGTAGAGGTCTTCGGTGTTCTCACGAACGATCACGAGGTCAATTTTTTCGTATTTGGAGCGGACACCTACATACGACTTGCAGGGGCGAATACAGGCGTATAAGTCCAACTCTTTGCGGAGGGCGACGTTGACAGAGCGGAATCCCGTTCCAATGGGGGTTGTAATAGGACCTTTGAGGGCGACTTTGTTCTTGCGGACACTCTCCAAAACATTTTCGGGAAGGGGCGTCCCTGCCGTCTCCATAATATCAACACCGGCTTCAACGACATCCCACTTGAACGAGGAGCCGTTGGTCGCAGCAGCGGCTTCGAGGACGCGGCGAGTTGCCTCCACCAGTTCGGGACCGGTTCCGTCCCCGCGAATCAGTGTCACATTGTATTCCAATATGATCTCTCCTTTGGCGTGAATTGAGCCGCGCCCTCAGCACAGAGGACGCGGCTTGAGAAGTCTTTTTTTGACTTGCGATTCAGTTTACCCGATTCGGCACTTTCCCAAAATAGGAAAATGACAAAGCGAGAAGAAATCGCGCCAAAGGATTACTGATATAACGTGTGTTTTCTAAGCGTGCAATTCTGGCGTCCGAAGGACGCTCGGCGGCACGCCATTTCAGACGGGGGTTTTCAACCCCCGTTCCGGGTCAAGCAACCTATTTTCTCATCGCCGCCAATTTCTCGCCGAGCAAACCGACAAACTCCGTAATCGAGACGCGAACC
>CAZPZP010000471.1:229-4152 GCA_964591025.1 uncultured Chthonomonadaceae bacterium | reverse complement strand
TTGGCGGGTTTCCTTGCGCCCATTTTGTCGCCCGCTCAAAGCGAGATGGCTTTGGTCAAAAGAGCAAGGCTGGACTTTCACCATAAGATTGCTCATACTCTCGTTCGGAAGTTCGACACGCTCTATGTCAAAAACTTGAATATCAGCGGAATGCTCCGCAACCCTCATCTGGCACTGGCAATTGCCGATGCTTCGTGGGGACAATTCTTCGTTGTTTTTTAAGCAAAGGCTGAAAGAGCCGTCAAAATGGTGGTCGAAGTGTGTCCTCGCAATACCAGTCAGAATTGTTCTGCGTGCGGCGAGTACGTTCCCAAAGCACTCTCCTGCCGTACTCATTCTTGTCCCTATTGTGGATTGGAACTGCATCGGGACAAGAATGCTGCGGAGAACATTCGCAAGATTGGCAGACTTCGGTCTGCTGATAAAGAGGCAGGGACACTGCCATCAAACGCTAACGAGAGTGCATTAAGGCTATGCGTAGTTTGAGAAGCCCCGTGATTTATCACTGGGGAGTTGTCACGACACAGGAATCTGCAAGAAACCGCGAAATGATTTGTTCCCGCCGAAAAGAGTCCTTTTCTCTTTTTATTTGACGCAGGATTATTGTCAGGGTAGAATGCGGGTGCAGAAGGTTGGGTGATCGCTGCGAACTGCCTTCGGGCAGTTCGGAGAGGAAAGTCCGGGCTTCATAGGGCGCGATGCCGGATAACGTCCGGGCGGGGTGACCCGACGGAAAGTGCCACAGAAATGATACAGCCGCCTCGGCGGCAACGGTGAAATGGTGCGGTAAGAGCGCACCAGCGGTATGGTAACATATCGGCTTGGTAAACCCCATCGGAAGCAAGACCGAATAGAGAGAGGTTGAGGTTGCCCGCCGACTCTCCGGGAAAGGTCGCTCAAGGAACACGGCAACGGGTTCCGTAGAGAGATGATCACACAAAGACAAAACCCGGCTTATAGACCTTCTGCAATAAGAACCACAGGGAACACGGGGGACACAAGGACAATTCAACAATCTTTCTTTAGGGATTCGTTCGTGAATTGTTTTCCGTGTCTTTTTCGTGTTCTTTCGTGGATCATCGTATTGGGGTTTTCTCCCCTTCTCTGATCGCCAGCATTGCGGCACCATAGGCGGGATCGTGGCGGGGTGTGGCTAAGAGGAAGAGGTCGCGTGAAATCGGAGCGTCGTCGCCGGTTTCGGAGGCAAAGGTAGGCTGGGCAAATTCGGAACGGAAAAACGCGCCGAGCTGCCATAAACCACCTAATGGATAAACGGGCGTATCACGCGGCAGATACAATTTGTGCCGGACTTGGCGCACGGAATGCCGCAAATGATGTGCCATCGCCGACAGATGCCGCCGCGCTTCGGGATCGCCTTGTTCCGCCAATTCTCCGATCAGAGGGGACAGCGAAGCGACTCGCGCCGGACTGAAACCGCGATAAAGCCACTGCAAAATTTCGTTTTGGGTTCGGGCTTGGGTAAAATTGAGAACGGCGGCGGTCAAGGCGTCGCTTTTCCCGTCACGCAGCTTGTCCAGCGTATCGCGCAGCACGCGCAAGCCTAAATTGAAGCCGCTGCCCCGATCTCCAAGCAGATAGCCTAATCCGTCTTCTTTGTATTCGTCTCCTTGCGTGTTGCGTCCGTAAGAGACCGCACCTGTCCCGGCAATCACGACAACGCCGGGTTCGCCCTCTGTCGCGCCCCAGTAGGCGACAAAATAATCGGGTTCGACGCGATAAACAGAGGCATTGAGGGTGTCTTTCAAGAGAGCGTGAAACACGGTGCGCCGCTCGACAAGGGAGTAGCCCGCCACTCCCGCGCACACTCCTGCAAAAGAAACCACATGGGAATCGATTCCGGCAGACTGGCACGCGGAACCAACGGCATCGGCGAGCGATTGACGCAGCACAGCATCGGATTGAACGGCGACGTTGCCCGCCCCGCCCTCACCGCGTCCTTTCTCGTCTCCCTGCGCGTTAACAATAACGGCGGCGGTTTTTGTTCCGCCCGCGTCGATTCCTAAAAAGAGTTCCATCAATGTTCCTTTTTTGTACAGAAGCAGTAAATTGGGATGAATTTGTCGAACAATTCAGGGACAAAATGTGTTAATGCGGCAATCTTCCACCAAATCCTTCGTATACTATAGACGCAATGCACTCTGATTTTTAGGTGATCCTATGCCCTCACTCACGCCTATTATAGACTTTTTTGCACCAAATGGACTCGCGGGGTCGATTCCTGTGGCAATTCAGGAACGTCTCCGCCTCCATGAGATCGCCCTTGCTGCCAACGATGCCCGCCCGTTAGAGGACATTCTCAAAATGATCTACTTTGCCCTGCGCGACATTGGGCAGTTTGATCGTGTCGGCATTTGGCTCGAAAGTGATGAGAGCATACACGGCTCTTGGGGAACCGACAATCACGGCGAGATTTTGGACGAACGCGGACGCTCTTTTCGTTTGACACAAATTTCGGCGGAGTTGCAAACGCTTTTCACGGCAGATATTCCCTATCTTTTCTACACACCGCCTCCGTTTCCCAATGTTTACGAGATTGCTGTGCCGAAACAGGTGCTGGCAATTGCACTGCGAGCAGAAGGGGAAACCATCGGAATTCTCTTCGCCGATAATCTGCTGACCCAGCGTCTATTGACCGACCAAGCGGTTGCCAATGTGCTGCTTCTCTGCGACCAAGCGGCGTCTGTTATTGCACAGGCACATCTGCGCGAGCAGCGCGAACGCGATCAGAAGCGGCGCAGCAAATTGGTAGAACTTTCGGCGGCAATCAATGCCAGTTCAGAACTAGAGGCGATTTTGCGCTTAGTGCGGGATGCGATTGTCGATTCGGAGATTTGTGATCGGGCAGGTGTCTTTACCATTGATGAGAACTTTGTCTATGGTTCATGGGGGACAACGCAAGACGGCGAATTGCGCGATGAGCGACATTTCAAGTGTCCAAAAGCCGCATGGAGTGATCTGCTCCTTCCCCTCGCTTCAGGAAGGCACAAATATCTTATCCAAGAGCTGCCACTCGATGCGTTGGCGACGGAGGAACAGCTGACCTATACCTGCATCAATGTCGGACTCAAAACAGGCAGCAAATTGGTGGGGATTTTGTGTGTAGACAACATCATCACGCGCCGCCGCCTTCATGACGCCGACATCGAAGCGTTGCTGAATGTCGCCGAGCAAGCCGCCGCCGCTATTCGGAATGCCCGTTTGATGGAAGAGATGAGACGCGCCAATGAGCGGCAGGAACGGCTGGCAAATATGGCGACTGCTATCGGTGCGGCGACTGCCTTGAACGATATTCTCCATATGGTGCGCGACGGCGTTGTCAGCGCGGGAGGATTCGATAGGGCAGGAGTTTTCCTATATGACGCTGCGAGTCAGCTCGTGCGTGGTACATGGGGAACAGACCGCGCCGGAAATGTTGAAGGCACAAGTGATGAGTCCCAATACGTTGCCTCTGCCAACACTCTCATTGTCGAAGCCATTCAGCAAAACACGGAGTTTGTCCTCATCGAACGCTATTCGGAAAAGTACAACTTGTCTCCCGATAACCCAATGTATGGTGTCAACTCCCTCGCACTGATTCCGATGCGTGCAGGGACAGAGGGGGTTGGGGTCATCTGTGTAGACAACCTGCTGACGGATCGCCTGATCACTCCTCAACAGCTCGAAACCATTCTGCCTTTTGCGGCACAAGCAGCGGCGGCGATTCAGAATGCCCGCGTTGCAGAAAAACTGCGCGAAACGCAGGATACCCTCATCAAAGTCGAGCGTTTGCGTGCCGTCGGCGAATTGGCGAGCGGCGTGGCGCACAATATCAACAATGTTTTGGCGGCGATTTTGGGCTTCGCCGAATTGATCGCGGAGATGGATGAAACGCCCCCTGAAATTCGCCAATATGCCCGCACGAT
>CAZPZP010000471.1:0-219 GCA_964591025.1 uncultured Chthonomonadaceae bacterium | reverse complement strand
CCAAAAAAGAGGCTTCGCCGGAGCGTGTTGTTTTTAATCTTGCGATTGCCGCGCAGGAAGCATTAGACTTGACGCGCCCACTCTGGAAAGATCGCTCGAAGGCACAAGGCACACGCATTGAAACCGTGATTGATTTCGCCGAACCGCTTCCGATTTTAGGCGTCCCCTCCGAGATGCGCGAAGTGCTGGTCAACGTCATCAAGAACGCCGCCGAAGCAA
>CAZPZP010000470.1:0-4156 GCA_964591025.1 uncultured Chthonomonadaceae bacterium | reverse complement strand
ATTCAATGATCGCCGAGTCCTCATCATGCAGCACCATGTTCATGCGGCACAACGCCCACGTACTGCCGTTGGCTTCCTGCCCGTAAAGGCTGTAGTCGTGATGCCCCTCTTTGCTGAGATGTTCGGCGACGCGAATCAGCAACGAACCGGAGCCGCACGCAGGATCGCAGATGCGATTTCCCTTTTTTGCGTCAAGCAGTTTGCCGAGCAGAATGGAAACTTCCGGCGGTGTATAAAATTCGCCGCCTTTTTTGCCCGCGCCGCTGGCGAACTTTCCGATGAGGAACATATAGGCGTCACCAATAACGTCATGTTCGACGCGGGATTCGCGCAAGTCCAGAACCGACAAATCCTCAAGGAGTGATTTTAGGCGGCGGTTGCGGTCTTTGGCTTCGCCGAGGTTGTCTGAGTTGAAACTGATCTTGCGAAACACGCCAAGCAGTTTGCTGCGGTTTGCCTCTTCGATCTGGTCGAGTGCCTGATCGATGAGTTCGCCAAGGTTTTCGGCGTTGCGGTTTTGGTGAAGATGCTCATAATCGGCGTCGGGCGGCAGCTGGAAGCGTTCGCGCTGCATCTGTCGGCGGATCATCTCTTCGTTGTCGCCGTAGCGTTCGCGGAGCGCGTCCAATCGTTCGCGCCATACGTCCGAAACGTACTTGACGAACAGCATTGTGAGGATATAGTTCTTGTAATCAGAGGAATCGATCATGCCTCGGAAGGTGTCGCACGCCTTCCAAACGACTTTCTCTATCTCATCTTTTGTAATGGGTGTAGTTTCTGCCATCAGCGCATTTCCTTCTTCAAAATATCGTTAAGCGTGGCTTGCAGCCACTGTTCTTTTTTTGCCAGCAGTTCCAAAGTAATGCGGGCTTCGTCTTTCATCAGCGCGTCGGCTTCGACAATGCGCTTCTGTATCTCAAGGGGCGGAACGATGACTTCCAGTTCATTTAGCGTTTGTATGCTCACCGAGGCGGTATACGAGCCGTGCGCGTTTGCCGCGAAATACTTCTGCGTCTCCTCGCGGTTGAGAAACCACGTAAGATAGTCCGTTGAGACGCGGCGGCTATGCCATTCGATGACGAACAACGGAGCCACAGCGACAACGCCGCGCAGGGGCGGTGCATCTGCGGCAGAGAATGCGAGGCGGCTATAGGTCGGCACAGACAGCAATTTTTCGACTCGTCGCAAGAAATCCGGCGGTACGACGGCAACGGTATAGGACGTGCCGCGACTGCGGAACAGAATATCGCCGTCAGTAATAAAATCGCGTACATCGGCTTGCGGCAAGTTCATGCGCGGCAACTGCTCATAGGTGATTTTGCCTTCTGAGACGTTGCCCATCTGTACTGCTGCGACCTCGCCTTGCTCATTATGCTTGACCGCGCCGCGTGGCTGGAAGCCGACCCGCGCCCTTGCAAGTCGTGAGAATCGTTCTTTCATAAAATGTTCCCTTGCGTTGCATTGTTCTTATGAAGTATACTACAGAAATCAGGCATTCTGCGGTACTTCTGAGAAATTATTTTTTGATAAAGTGGGAATTATTCAATTTCAGGCTTGACAGTATCCGTGATTCGTGCAAGAATCAGTATATCGAAGGCAGCGGGCATTTATCCGAGATTCCAAGATTCGCCGCAAAAGGAGGTTTCTATGGTGACATAGAAAGCAAAAGGGCTTTGATGAGGAGTGGTGGAACACCCCAAACCTAAGCCCCTAAAGTCGAAAACCACTTACCCTATTATTCGCTGAGATCAACCAACGCGCAAGGGATTTGTAGACCGGTTTCCACTCTTATTGTATCACTCAACGTGATGAATGTCAAGCGGAAACCGGTTCTGCCCTCCCATGCCCACATCTGCCCAATGGAGGGGCAAAACCATAAATTACACTAAGTTTCCGAACCTGACGCCGAGCAAAGTCTCCGCGCTTCATTGCCACAAACAATTCAACGAAGTCCATATCCTCAAGACCGTCGAACCCGAAGGCTTTGCGCGTCCTCTGGCTTACGGTTCCGCCGTTCATGAAACGCTCAAGGACGTTTTCAATCCCGAATATAGCGCGTCGCCCATGCCTCGTAATGTGAAGGGAGCGGCTATCAAAGCGATTACGCGGCAGGGTTATCCCAATACTGCCGAACGTGACGAAGACACCGCAAAGTGTATTGCGACTGTCGAGGCGTATGTTGCTCAGTCTGCACCGGAGGAAGTGACTCTTGGCGTCGAAATGTTTGAGAACGCCAAAGTTGGGCAGAACGGGATAACCGTCACGCTCGGCGCGAAATTTGACCGTTTGTTGTTCTCGCAAACCACGCCCGACACGCTCGTTATCCGCGATTACAAAACGGGCAAGCCAACGGAAACAGACCTCGAAGGCGCAGCAATCATGCTCGCAATTGCCGCATTGCGCTACAAGAAGCAAGACAGTCCTCGTCGCTTCGAGCATTTCGCTGTTGAGTATGATTTTCTCTCTGAAAAAGGGCTTGTCGAACGGCGAACTGTCACGTTTGCAGAGGCGAAAATGGTATGGGCAGATTTGAAGTCTCGTGCCTTGTGCGTCTATCATGCGACTGAGTTCCCTGCTGAACCGGGAGAACATTGCGCTTTCTGTCCAATTCGCAAACAATGCCGTCCCGAACTGTTCGCCGAAATGGACGAAGTGGACGCATTGTTTTCCTAATGGCGATTTATCTTTTCTTGCGTCTGTGTGCCAACTCGGACAGGCGCAAGAAGACTGCCCTCAAGTCCCCATAATGTTCTGCCGACAATGGCACTGCTTCTCGCAAAGGGTGAGGAGCGCAGACGGCAAACGGTTCGTCTGCTCACCTCATGGAAGGAGATTTTGCCCAATGGCAAAGATGCAGTTGAATGCGTTCGCCAATGCGATGAGCGGCAAACTCGGCAATGCCGTGTTCGCCGATACCAAAGAGGGGACGGAAGTTCGCCCCTACGTTATTCCCAACAATCCCAACACGGCGGCACAGCGCGTGGTACGGAACAACTTTACCAAGTACACAGCGGGATGGTCACTCTTGACTGCCGCCCAAAAAGCCCCGTGGCTGACGTATGCGGCAAACAACAAACGCCGTAACAAAACGACTGGCAAACTGTCCGTGCCGCAAGCCCGCAACATTTACGGCGGACTGACGACCAAATTCTTCCTCATCAACCCGACGGGAACCGCCCCGATAACGCCACCGGTGACGACCTTTGCCGGAGACAGCATCACCGTCACTGTGGCGATTGCGGACTCCACTCTGACTTTTATCGCCTCGGCTGCCAACGCCGCCGGTGTCAGGACAGAGCTGCTCCTGCAAAAACTGCTCAGCGATGACCGCACGCCGCAGAAAGACGCTTACCGCACAAAGCAGTATGCGTCTGCAAGACGCTGTGCTATAATACACCCATCATCCCCCCAATAAGGAGAAGGACGATGGACAGTCTCACGCTTGTTTTGCCCGATCCTCTGTCACGCAACCTCAAAAAGCACGCGCAGCGCGAAGGGCAATCGCCGAATGAATTCGTCCTGCGCCTGTTGGAGAAAAACCTTCAGGACGCCGAGGAAGACCCGCTGTTGCAGGTTCTTGGTTCGCTGGCATCGGATACACCCGATCTCGGCAAGCAGCATGATGCGTATCTTGCTGAGGCACAGCGCAGCAACGGAGGGTAGACCGTGCCGAACGTTTTTGGCGACACCTCCGGCTTGCTTGCCGCGTTTGTCGCAACAGAAGCAGAACACCCGAAAGCCGCCGCTCTGCTGCGTCAATGGAGTGCGGACGGAACACGCCTTGTTACCACAAACTATGTCCTGACTGAACTCGTCGCCCTATATGTCAGCCGGATACGCACGCCACGAGCGCAGCAAATCCTCACCATCGAGCGGCTGAAAGCGTCGGACTGGGTCGAGATTGTTCATGTGACACCGGAACTGGATGCGGCGGCATGGGAACTGTTTCTTGCTCGCCCTGATAAAGAGTGGAGTCTCGTTGATTGCAGCAGTTTTGTGCTGATGCAGCAGCGCGGCATCGTCTCTGCTCTCACCTCGGATCATCACTTTATTCAAGCGGGCTTCCAGATTTTGCTTTAGCCTGCGTCACAGGTTGACAGTTCTACGCTCCGCAGATTTTCGACAACGGCGGCTTCGAGCCGGGCGGATTCGGCGA
>CAZPZP010000469.1:0-4156 GCA_964591025.1 uncultured Chthonomonadaceae bacterium | reverse complement strand
CTAAAAAACAGACGTCCTACGGACGGTGCAGTTGTGAGTCGTCCGTCTTGATTGAAGGTCTGTTGCTTTTGGGAGAAAAAAAGCATCGCACCTCTCTTGCTCACTGAAACTCTGAATGAAGGCGATAACCTCACAAATGGGGAATTTCGTCCGTAGGACGTCTGTTTTTTAGCCGGGTACGTTCTTGTACCCGGACGATGCGATACGCTCATTTTATAGGAAAGGATTTTCTCTTCCTGCTCCGTTCCCATACCCGGACTTCGAGGGAGTTCTTCTAAGAGGCAAAAGGTATTGGAAACCACCGCTGATAGACCCAAAAAACGCCATACTCCTCTTGCCCTCCGCGTTCTCATCGGCGTCGTTCTCGGTGCGGCATTGGGGGCGATTTTTCGCGACAAACCCATCGTCTTCGGCATTACGAATCAGATGCTGGGGCAGGTCGGGATTTTGGTGGTCAAGGCGTTGCGGGCGTTGGCGGTTCCATTGGTATTGTTCGCGATATTGGATGCGTTTATCCGCACCGAGATCACGGCGAAACGCGGCGGTAAACTAATTCTGATCTGTCTCCTCAATGTTAGCGTAGCGATGGTGATTGGGCTTTCGATCATGAATCTACTGCGTCCGGGCGTGGCGTGGCGCGGGCAATTGCAGGACATTCAGCGCGAAATCGGCGAAACCAAAGAGAGCAAACGCAAGCCCGACGTTGACCCCGACGCCCCGGACAAAACACTCGAATTTATCCCCAATCTCGCCTACTATATCCCCAAAAGTATCGTGCGCCCGTTCGAATATAACAATATCATCAGCATCGTTTTATTAGCGGTATTCGGCGGATTGGCGTTGCGGCGCGTGCGGCAAACTCAGGAGCGCGAGGGCAGGAACAGCATCAAAATCGTCGAGAACTTCATCGAGGCAGTTTATGATATTCTCAAGCAGATGCTCGAATGGGTTGTCCTGACGGTTCCGTATGCGGTCTTCGGCGTGGTCGCGCAGGTGATTTCGGAGCGCGGTCTCGGTGTATTCAAGGTGCTGTGGATATTCCTCGCCGTGATTTTGCTCGGCATGGCGATTCATTCCCTGATCTACTATCCGCTCATGGCGTGGCTTGTCGGGGGCAAATCGCCGAAAGTCTATCTCGGCATCGGTTCGGATGCGATCATTACAGGCTTGACGACTAACAGCAGTCTCGCCACCGTTCCCGTCACGCTGAAATCTCTTGAGAAAATGGGCGTCAGTGAATCGTCGTCACGGCTGGCGGCGTGCATCGGAACCAATCTCAACAACGACGGCATCACGCTCTATGAGGCGATGGCGGCTCTGTTTCTGGCACAGGCACTGGGAAACGATCTCGGCTTGGCACAGCAGATTACGATTGTCTTTGCGTCCGTGATGGCGGGCGCGGGAATCGCCGGAATCCCCGAAGCAGGGCTTATCGTTCTGCCGCTTGTCCTCAGTGCCGCCGGATTGTCCGAAGCGGCGATTGTGGCGGCAATTCCTCTCATTATGCCGGTGGACGTGATCATTGCGCGGTGTCGCTCCGGCGTCAACGTCATGAGCGATATGCTGGTCGCGATCATGCTCGACGGCAGAAATTCTCCGCCGCCGAATGATCAGACTGCGATTCCGGTTTCGTCGCAAAGCGGGTAGTATCAAACCGATTCTTTCCAAAGGAGCCTGCCTGCCATGTCAGCCGCACGCCATTGCATCGAATCCGAACCGCCCTATTCTCCCTCTGTTCCAAAGCCAGAGAAAGCCGCACCGAGTCTGCCCGAAACGACTCCTCTATACGAGACGCCCCGCAAAACTCTTGAAGAAGATCAAGAGATTGAACGCCGCAGCCCGATACGTCACGAGTATCTTGACGGCGAAATTCGAGCAATGGCAAGGTCTATGCCACAGCATAACGTCGTCGCCGGAAACCTCTACCGCAGTTTGGGCAACCGCTTTGAGGACAAAAACTGTACCGCTATTCCGGTGTGATTGCGGTTTGCGGCGATGCGATATTCGATAGTCAGAGACCGCCCGCCCTGCTGAATCCGATGGTGATTATCGAAGTGCTTTCCGCTTCTACCGAAGAATTGGATCGGACAGAAAAATTCCTCGAATACCGCGAAATTGCCTCGCTGACCGACTATATTCTAGTCTCACAGGAGAAGATGCCTGTCATCCATTTCGCCCGGAAAAGTACAACGAGTTGGGCGATAGACGAATACTCACAGCCAGATCAGATGCTTGCCCTGCCCGCACTCGATGTTTCGATTCCTCTCGCTGAAATTTATCGCAAAATCTCATTTCCCTCTGCCGCAGAGTGATTAGGGAACAGGGAGGGCGTTTGTTCGTCTGACAGGCGAAGACTTTCGGAGGAACATTTTTAGTGGCAAAAAGCGAGACACGGCAACAGATTCACGAGGCAATAACCGAAGTGCGGCAAGCGGTCAAGCCCAATCGCAAGCAGACCGGCACAATTCGGGGCGGGGCGGCTTGGCTGGCGGCGATGAGTGCGGGAGCGTTCGTGTTATGGAACGGACTCAAGCAAGCCAAGAAAATTGCCGATGTACCGCCGCTTCCTCTCACTGCGGGCAAACCCGCGCTGCCTGAAACCACTCTGGATCGCCTCGCGCAAGTCTACGAACACGACGCGCCCTTAACAGAACCCTCGAAGGGAATTGTCGGCATAGGCAAAGACCTCGTCGCACGCTTCACCACGATGGAAGGCGCGACACGCGGGGCGGCGTTGGCATTCGCAGGCGTGTTCTCTCTGATTCCGTTGCTGCTATTCGGGCTGGCGATTTTGGGGCATTTCATCACACCGGAACGCGCCGTCGAATATGTGCAGGAATATGTCGGAAGTTTGCTGCCCGGCAAGCAAGCCGCCAACGCCGCCAACGCCATTCTCAAAGAGGCAAACATTGTCGGTGCGGTGCGAGGTCTGCAAAATCTCAGTTCAGTTTCAACATTGATCGGTTTGGGCGGCATTGTCTTTGCGGTCACTTCCCTTTTTGCCGCCGCCGCCGATCCAATGAACAAAGCATGGGATGTGACGGAGACGCGCAGTTTCATCAAATTGCGGCTTGTCGGGTTAGGCGTCTTTTTTGGAGCAGGCTTCTTATTTCTCCTCTCACTGCTGCCCACTGCCGGACCGGAAGCGATCCGAACGCTCAATATCCCTTGGCTGAATTTACCTCAGCCCGTCCCCGGCTGGCTCAATTTTCTGATCGGGCTTATCGCACTTCCAATCAATATGGGAATGTTCGTTCTGATTTACAAATATCTGCCGAATGCCAAAGTTTCGTGGTATTCAGCGTTGCGGGCGGGCGTCATTGTGGGCGTCTTTTGGGAGGTGTTCAAGAAGGGTTTTTCCGTTTATCTTTCCAACTTCGGCAACTACAATAAACTCTATGGAACCTTCGGCGGAATCGCTCTTCTCGTGACGTGGATTTATTATTCCTGTATCGTCATGCTGCTCGGAGCCGCTATCTGCAAAATGATTCAGGAGCGCAAAGAGTGGCGCGAAGCACACAATGCAAGGGAGTAGAGAGTGCAAAGCATGGCATTCTCAATGCTGACTCGCAAAAATTCTAGTGACTATCTATCAACGCTTTCCGCGTCCCAAGCCGCAAAGCCAAGAAGCAATCGCGCTTCATCTCCTTCTATGCGAAGCAGGTGCGTTTTCTGTTCTTCACCCTCTGTCATGAAGATATAACCACTGCCGGGGGCTTTCAACACCCTGTTCGATTTTTCGGTTGCTGCTCTTTGCTCCTTGCTTCATGGAGTTCGCACAGGCGTCCCAATAGCGTCTGACCCAAGCCCCAAGTCCAGAGGTCACCCGGAAGAAGAACGCCTTGCTATGCCCGCACAAACAGAGGGCAGGACGGAATCTCTCGCATGAGATGCGTGACCGTATGCTCCTTATGGAAGCAAAAATGGAAGCAAAAACGTCGGACGCTATCTGGCGAGCCGATAGAACTGCCACAATCGTAAAATGACCGCACGCTCCCACGCCATCAACACCTTGAATGTCGTACTGAAAAAGACCACACCCAATACTCCCGCAGGGACAATCAACGGAATAATCGCTTTTAATCCCACGTGTTTTTCCTCTCAAAACAGAATCCTTTGTTATCAATTCGCCAATTTACGCGCAACTCCTTCGTAT
>CAZPZP010000468.1:0-4159 GCA_964591025.1 uncultured Chthonomonadaceae bacterium | reverse complement strand
GACCGCGAGCCAATCGGTTTACAGTGTTTATGTCGAGGCACAGGGCGCACATATTGCATAGCACGCAGCCTCTCTTTTGCGTTGTCTCCGCGTCGGTTGAAACTGTGGTATCCTTGTAGAAAGCGGAGAAATGGAGTATATATTCCGGTGGGATGAAGAGAAAGCAGAGGCGAACCGCCGCAAGCACGGCATTCTGTTTGAGGAGGCAGAGAGCGTCTTCGCAGATGAGTTTTATGTCACCTATTCCGATGAGAAACATTCTGATGAGGAAGAGCGTTTTCTGACATTCGGGAATTCGATGAGATCGCGCCTTTTGGTCGTTATCCATACTCAACAAGAGATTGACCCTAATCTCACTTTGGTTCGAATCCTCAGTTGCCGAAAAGTAACACGAAAAGAAAGACAAAACTATGAAGGATGAATACAATGATGGGACGCTTCCCGAATATAATTTGAAGGGTAAAAAAGGCATTCGGGCGAAATATGGCAAAATCACCTCCGAGAATGCCACGGTGGAAATTGTTCAAAAGAACGGTGAAGTCACCACGCGTCCTTTCATGGCGCATGATCGAGTGATTTACCTCTCTTCCGACGTTCAGGAATTCTTTCCCAATTCTGAGGAAGTCAATGAAGCGTTACGCGCTCTGATCCCTCTATTGCGGAGAGCAAAGGCGCACACAGAATAATCGCTTGATGTTTTCTTTAGGAGTCGTGGGCATGACAAAAGCACAAAGCGGAGTGGAGTGAGGCATACCATGCAGAGAGAACTTTGGGTACGAAAACGTATTGCGGCGTGCTTTCTTTTTTGCCTGATGGGACTGGCAGACGCGCTCCTTCCATCAGGCTGTTTTGCGGCAGAGATGCCGCTTGCCGTCCGAGTTGAGACACAGCCGCTACTGGCACAAATCCGGCGATTACGGGAAACGCTTGCGTTTTTGGGGGAACCTCTTCCCCTCCAAACACAACAGAAACTCGATACACTTGCCCGTCAGGCGAACGCCAAAGCGACAACTCGCGCCATTGAGAAGTTGCTTGACCCGTTGTGTCTCGTGGCGGTACGCATCCGGCAGGGCAAGCCGCTTCAAGCGACTGCAAATCCCTCTCGCCCCGCACTGGTAGAACAAGGCTGGCGGCTGTGTCTGATCAAAGTCGTCAATGATGCGGGCGTGACTTCTCCTCTGCTGCTGAAAAGCGACAACGCTCGCCCCCTGCCTGAGTCGCCTCGGAATGAGGTCTCCAAACGGTGGCTTGCTCTGGAAACGTATCACGCACCGCCGATGTACCCGGAACTGAGCGGACTGGGATTGGAATACCGAATTGTGCAGATGTATAGCCGCAAGGCGGGCAGCAATAACGCGACGCTTCAGTTCGCCGTGAAGCAAAATAATCGCGCTCCGCTGTCCGGGCAGAAGCCAAAAGCGAGCGGATCGATTCGGCAGTGGACGTTCGGCGCAGGGGCAAGCGGCTGGAAGGCACTCAGCGACTGCCGCTTGTCTGTCGAAAAGGGCGTGCTGACCGTTCATACCACAAATATCGATCCGTATATGGCGGCTCCACTGTCAATGCCGGGCGGCAAAATGCGGTTTCGGATGCGGTTTCGGATTGATCATGAAGATGTAGGGCAACTGTTTTGGGCGACGCAAGAGCATCCTCAGTTCAGCGGCGCACGTCAAGCGGTTTTTGCCTTGAATCACTCCGGCGAACAATGGCAGGAATGTTCCGTTCCGTTTGACGCCGAAGGAGATTTGACTCAGTTTCGCCTCGACCTCGGCGGCGCGGCAGGGCGCGTCGAAATTGCGTGGATCGAGATTTCCAACGAAGACGGAGCCGGAACCGTTTGGACGCCGCTTGCAATAAATTTTCGGTGCGTGCCGTCTTATCCTGTGCGCTTTCGGGTGCAGGATGAACAGGGCAAACCCACAACTGCCGGGTTTTCAATTCGGGACGCACAAGGGCGAGTCTACCCCCCGCAAGCCAAGCGGCTCGCGCCCGATTTCCATTTTCAGACGCAAATCTATCGTGCCGACGGCGAAACGGTGCGCCTTCCTTCAGGGGTCTATACCGTTGTTTGCAGACGCGGACCGGAATCGATCACGGAAACCAAAACCTTGACAGTCGGCGCAAAGTCTGCGCTTCTGACGTATCGGGTCAAACGCTGGATCGATCCGGCAAAATCGGGCTGGTGGTCGGGCGATCATCATATTCATGCGGCGGGGTGCGCTCACTATTCCAATCCGACGCAGGGCGTTCTGCCCGCCGATATGATGCGTCACTGTATCGGTGAAGACCTCAAGGTCGGGTGTAATTTAACGTGGGGACCGTGTTTCGATTTCCAGAAGCAATTTTTCACCGGGACACTGGACAAAGTTTCGCACGCGCCGTATCTTTTACGCTATGACATCGAGGTATCGGGGTTCGGTTCGCATCAGTCGGGGCATCTGTGTCTGCTGCGTCTCAATCAGCAGATTCCGCCGGGCGGCAATTCGACGGCGCATTGGTGGACGCTGGGCTTGAACACACTCCGCTGGGCAAAGAAGCAGGGTGCGGTGTGCGGAACCGCGCATTCTGCCATCGGATTGAGCGGTTCTGTCGGGCGTGTGGCAGAGCAGGATGGTCCCGGCGGTTTGCCCTCCTACAGTGTGCCGCCCTTCGACGGCATTGGAGCAATGGAATACATCGTAGATGTGACCCATGAGGTTGAAGGACAGGATGGCAAGCCAACTCCCGCGATAGACTTTTTGGCGACAATGGACACAGATCGGCTGGCGGAACTGAATATCTGGTATCACACACTCAATTGCGGCTATCGCACGCGAATAAGCGGCGAAACGGATTTCCCGTGCATTTCCGGCGAACGTGTGGGCAAAGGACGCTCGTATGTCCATCTCACAGGCGCGTTGAATTTCGATGCGTGGTGTGAAGGGATTCGGGCGGGCAGCAGTTATGTGAGCGACGGACAGAGTCATTTGCTGGACTTCCGCTTGAACGGGCAAAGAGTTGGTGAAGACGCAAGCGAAGTCCGGCTCTCTTCACCCGGCAAAGTAAGATTGACGGCGAATGTCGCGGTTGGCAAGCAGATTCCCCTCCGCGCTGAGACACCTTCTCAGATTGTCGAGGTGGTTGTCAATGGCTATCCCGTGGCGCAGCAATCGTTGATTGCAGACGGCAGAACGCGCCCGATGACGTTCGATATTCCAATGAAAACAAGCGGATGGATCGCCTTGCGGATTCTCGGCAGTTCTCATACCAACCCGTTTTTCGTTTTATTGGGCGACAAGCCGATCCGCGCCAATCGTCGCAGTGCCTTGTGGTGCTTGCAGTCGGTGGATCAGTGCTGGAAACAGAAAGAGCGGTTCATCGCCGACGCCGAGAAGACAGAGGCACAACAGGCTTATGATCATGCGCGGCAAGCCTATCGCCGTATCTTGTCAGAAACCACAGAGGAATAGGCGGCAATGCGCGTTGAAGTTGGGATAGCGAGAGGCATTGTAATCGCATGGCTCGGACTTTGCGGGAACGGTCAGACGCCTGTGTCTGCTCAACAAACTCCTGTCCGCCGAATAGACGTTTCTTCCGATGCGGCGATGCAGTCATTGACTCGTCTTATGGAGCGATCTCCGAAGTCTTTTCCCGCGACGCTTGCGCCTTTGTTGAAGCGGCTTGTGCGGCAAAAAGAGTTTGCTCAGATCGATTCGGTGCTTGCCGCCTATACCGTTTTGACTGTGCAGATCAACCCGGAGGCACGGGTTAAATTGGAGCGCGGCGGCGTCAAAGTCGCTCTCCGAGTTGGCGCAAACCGTTTATATCTGGTCAAGATCATCAACGAGGCAGGGGTTACGGCTCCCTTGCGAATTGCTGCGTCTGACCCGGCTGTTCTTGCACCAACGAAGCCAACAGGGCAGAACAGTTGGCTGACAGTACGTCTCAAGGGGCTTGCTCCCGACTCCGAACGGTTGATACTGAACGGCTCGGCGACGGAATACGGCATTTTGGAATTGGGCTGTCGTGAGCGCGGCACTCGTGAAATTGGGCTGTCGGCGGACATCGGGCAAGGCACGCAAGACATTGGATTTCGAGGGGAGACGACGTTGCTGCTCCATTGTGCTAAGTGACTGTAAAAGTATAACTTCCCGAATCCTGTCTTGTCTTGACCTATGAA
>CAZPZP010000467.1:0-4169 GCA_964591025.1 uncultured Chthonomonadaceae bacterium | reverse complement strand
TATGTCGCGTCGAGCCTAATGAGCGTCGCCCTCAATGCCGCGTTCAGTACCGCGTTGAACGGCAGGAGCAAAGACCGCCCCGAACGTGTTGCGGAGAAAATGAACTTATCGGCAACCGTTGCGGCGGTTCGATGCAACGCGGGCGGCGAATTGATCACGAACGTGTTTGCGCCACTTGGCTATACCGTCACTTTGGAACGCCAACCGCTCGACCCGCGCTTTCCGCAATGGGGCGACTCCGAAATCTACACCGTGACTCTCGCCGGACAGCAGACCGTGCAGGATTTGCTCTCGCATCTCTACGTTTTGCTGCCGGTTCTCGACAACGCCAAGCACTATTATATCGGCGCGGACGAAGTGGAAAAACTCCTGCGACGCGGCGAAAATTGGCTCAATGTCCACCCCGAAAAGAAAGTCATCACGCGCCGCTACTTGAATTATCGGCAGAGCATTGTTCGGGATGCACTGGCGCAATTAACGCTACCCGCCGACGATACACTCGAAACGCAGGAGGAGACCGACACCCGCGCCGAAGCGCAGGAAGCCGCCAAAGAGGAACCGCTGCGTCTCAACGATCTGCGAATGCAAGCCGCCCGTGACGCGGTACTCACGCTTGATCCTCCGGCGCGGCGGGTGCTGGATTTGGGTTGCGGCGAAGGGCGTCTGCTCAAAATGCTGCTGACAGAGCGCACCGTTACTGAGATTGCCGGGGTGGATGTGGCGAGTCGGGTTTTGGAATTTGCCGCCGCACACATCCATCTGGATCAGATGTCAGAACGGCAAAAGCAACGCATAAAGCTAATTCAGGGTTCTGTCGTTTATCGCGATGATCGGTTTCTGGATTTCGACGCCGCCCTGATGATTGAAGTCATCGAGCATCTTGATCCGCCGCGCCTCAACGCCATGGAGCAGAACATTTTCGGCTATGCCCGCCCGCGCCGCCTGATCGTTTCGACGCCGAACCGCGAATATAACGCCGTATGGGAATCACTGCCCGCTGGAAATATGCGCCACCGCGATCACCGTTTCGAGTGGAACCGCGCCGAATTTCAGGAGTGGGCAAATCACAATGCCGCTAAATATAGCTATGCGGTCACGTTTCAGCCTATTGGACCGGAACACGAACAGTACGGCGCACCGACACAAATGGCAGTCTTCAACTTATCATAGCGGGCAAACGAGGCAAAGGAATATCGCGTCCCAATCGCGGTGTGATATAATACAGATGGAGGTGCAAAATGACCACAACGGAAAATATCATCGTCATCTCACAAACGACGATGGATCGGCTGCGTGAAGCTGCATTGCGGCGTGGAATGAAGTCCGATGATTATGCTGAAGAACTGCTGACGGTTACGCTTGCAGCCTTGATGCAGTCTGAAGAAAAGAAAACCAAGCGTTTCAATGCAAGTCAATTTCGTGGCATTGCGCCAACGGGACGTTCGGCGGCGGAAATTGATGCGGAACTGAATGCCGCACGCGATGAATGGGACAATCGCGAAAAATGACTGCTGACGAAGTTTTGAGCCGTGTCATACGAGTCGGTTTCGATGCTGCTCCCATCATTTACTATGTGGAGGGCAACGTCGATTTCGAGCCGCGTTGCACGCCGTTCTTCCATGCTATTGGACGTGGTCGAATCGAAGGATTTACTTCGTCCATTTCGCTGCCGGAAACGCTTGTGCATCCTTTCCGAATGGGCGACGCAGCACGCGAAACGGCATTCCGTGATTTGCTGCTCGATACCGAAGGCATGACAACGCGGGTCGTTTCTATAGATATTGCGGAGGTTGCCGCTTGGCTTCGTGCAACCTATAATCTACGTACACCGGACGCGGTGCAAGTCGCGACGGCATTGCATTCCGGTTGTGATATTTTCCTGACCAATGATGACAAATTGAAGCGGGTACAGGAAATTGAAGTTGTGGTTGTTTCGGAACTGACTTGACGCACTGCCTTCACTCGTCTCTACCCACAAACGAACACAATAAGGCGGCAAAGGGCGATAAGGTATCAAATTTAATGAAAATCGTCCGCTTTTCTTTGGAGAAGGCGGGCGATTCTTGTTCGAGTGTGCAACTTTTGCCGGTGCAGAGTATCATCAAGAACGGTAAGCGTATTAAGCGGTAGATTCCGCCCGTCCCTCGTGAATACATCTCCGTATGATATGATGAGATACGAAAAACAGGAGAACGATTTGATGGCAATTCAGCAATTTTTGGCAACGGTGCGTTCTGACGGTGCCCTTATTCTGCCGCGTGAAGCGCGAGAGAATCTGCATCTCAAGCCCGGTGAAGTCGTACTGGTTTCACTTGACCGCAGTGAAGCATCACGGGATTCGCAAGGGACGCCCGATTCCTTCGATTTAACGGCGTTTTTCGCGGAGACCGACGCAGTAGAACGCCAGCCGTCACTTCCAACTGACCCGCAAAAAGTCCACATCGCGGCAGAGACTGCGGAAAAACATCGTCAGATGGGGTTGAAAATTCCATGCTGATCGATGCCAATGCAATAGTCAATATCATTGACAGCCAACAGCCGCGCAGTGCCGAGTTTCGGGCAAAGTTTCAGGCGTTGCGCCCGCCTACAGTGACAACATGGGCTGCCTGTGCCGAAGCGATGTCCCTGCTGGCACAAATTGGAGGCTGGTCGCTCCAATGCAAACTGTGGGAGTTGATTCAAGCCGGGCTGCTCCGTTTGCATTTTGCCGATGAGACGGAACAGCGACGTATGGCGGAGTTGATGGAAGAGTATCAAGATCGCCCGATGGATTTGGCAAACGCTTCTCTTGTCGCTGCCTCCGAAACGCTCAGTGAGCCGCGCATTTTGACGCAGGACAGCGATTTCTATCTCTATCAACGCTTTGGGCATAGCCCTTTCGAGGTAATCCCCTGAACGAAAACACCGAACCGATCATTCCAGACGCTTCACGCAATTCCGTGCCGTTTCGGATTTCGCTGCCCGACCTTGCTCTTGTCGCGTTAATCGGCGTCAGTGGAAGCGGCAAATCCACGTTTGCACGAGAGCACTTTTTGCCGTCCGAAGTGATGTCCTCCGATGCGTTTCGGGCAATGGTCAGCGACGACGAAAACGATCAAGCCGCCACGCCGGACGCTTTCGATGCGCTTCACTATCTGGCGTCTATCCGATTGAGGCGGCGCAAACTGGTCGCCATTGACGCAACCAATGTCCAAGCCGAAGCCCGCAAATCGCTGATTCAACTCGCGGATCGGCACGACTGCCTTTCTGTCGCGATTGTCCTCAATGTGCCGGAAGCGGTCTGCCAAGAACGCAACAAAACCCGCCCTGACCGCCAATTCGGACAGCACGTCGTTCGCAACCAAAGCCGTCAACTGCATCAGTCACTGCGAAATCTCAAGCGTGAAGGCTTTCGTCATGTCTTCATTCTCAACGAAGAGCAGATCGCGAACGCGCAAATCTCACGCACGCCGCTTTGGACGGATCGGCGCACCGAAAAAGCCCCGTTCGATCTCATCGGCGACGTTCACGGCTGTTACGATGAACTGACGGAATTGCTTGGCAAGTTGGGCTATCTCCCGAACGAAACCGGCGGCTATGCTCACCCGGAAGGGCGGCGTGTGGTCTTTCTCGGTGACTTGGTGGATCGCGGCAACAAAGTGGTCGAGACGGTGCGGCTGGCAATGGGAATGATGGCAGCAGGAACAGCAATTTGTGTTCCGGGCAACCACGACGATAAACTGAAACGCGCATTGCAGGGCAAAAAAGTTACCGTCTCGCATGGCTTGGCGGACAGTTTGGCGCAAATCGAAGCCTTGCCGGAAGAAGAACGCGAAACCTTCAAGACGGAGTATGTCGCCTTCGCGGACGGTCTGATTTCGCACGCATGGCTTGACGACGGCAATCTTTGCGCGGCACACGCCGGAATGAAAGAAGAGTATATCGGGCGAGCGTCGGGGCGTGTGCGGGAGTTCGCGCTGTATGGCGAGACCACCGGCGAATCGGACGAGTTCGGCTTGCCCTCGAAAGCGAACCCGTCGATCCGCGCCTCTAATGAACCACGGCGAACACGGGGGACACAGAGAAAGACAGAAGGAACTGCGTTAGACACAGGGTATAATCGAAATATCAGTGGCAACCATATCGCTAAGGACGAGGAAAGCATGGCGACTCTTTCGATACGAACACAA
>CAZPZP010000466.1:0-4173 GCA_964591025.1 uncultured Chthonomonadaceae bacterium | reverse complement strand
TGCGAGAGGTGAGTTACAAATTGAGATCGGTGACGGCTCCGATACTCGATGAAGAGACTAACGCGGCATATTTCGCCAACACGCCACGAGTATAGCGCGGTTCGGGCGCAGTCCAGCGAATACGGCGCAGTTCCAATTCCTCGTCGCTGATATTGAGCTGCAACAGGCGAGCGTCGGCGTCTATCGTGATACTGTCGCCTTCCTCAATGAGCGCAATCGCGCCGCCGACAGCCGCTTCCGGTGCGACATGACCGACGACCATACCGTAGGTTCCGCCCGAAAATCGCCCGTCTGTGATCAACGCCACTTTGTCGCCCAAACCCGCGCCGATAAGCGCACTTGTCGGGGCGAGCATCTCGCGCATTCCGGGTCCGCCTTTCGGTCCCTCATAGCGTATTACGAGAATATCGCCCGCGTTGATTTTGCCCTCCAATATCGCCGCTAAACTCTCTTCCTCGCTCTCGAAGACCCGTGCTGGTCCGGTGAGGCGCGGAAGTTTCACGCCGGAGATTTTGGCGACGGCTCCCTCTTCGGCGAGATTGCCTTTTAATATCGCAAGGTGTCCCTGTTTATACAGCGGCGCGTCCCAAGGGCGAACCACATCCTGATCTTTGGACGGTTCACGCGGCACATCGGCAAGGGTTTCGGCGATGGTTTTGCCTGTAATGGTCAGGCAGTCGCCATGCAATAATCCCTTGTCGAGCAGCATTCGCATCACGAGCGGAACGCCGCCGACTCGGTGTAAATCCGTGGCGACATACTTGCCGGACGGCTTGAGATCACACAAGACCGGAACACGCCCGCGTATCTCCTCGAAATCATCAATCGTGAGCGGAACTTCGGCGGCGTGTGCGATTGCCAGCAAGTGCAAGACCGCATTGGTGGAACCGCCCAACGCCATCGTAACCACAATCGCATTCTCGAAGGCTTGGCGCGTCATAATGTGGCGGGGCAGTCGTTGATGCGTGATTGCGTCTGCGAGAACCTGCGCCGATTCGCCCGCACTGTCCTCTTTGATTCGATCTTCTGCCGCCATTGTGGAACTGTACGGCAGGCTCATTCCCATCGTTTCGATGATGGACGACATGGTATTCGCCGTGTACATTCCGCCGCAGGAACCCGCACCCGGTATCGCGCACTCCTCGACTTTTTTCAGGCGTTCTTCACTGATTTTGCCCGCGCTGAATGCTCCCACCGCCTCGAACACGCTCACGATAGTCAAGTCTTCGCCGTCGAGGTGACCGGGCTTGATGGTTCCGCCATAGACGAAAATCGCCGGAATGTTCATGCGGGCGAGGGCGATCATGGCTCCGGGCATATTTTTGTCACAGCCGCCGATAGCGATCACCCCGTCCATGCTCTGCCCCATGACGGCGGTTTCGATGCTGTCGGCGATCACTTCACGGGAGACAAGGGAGTATTTCATGCCTTCGGTTCCCATCGAAATGCCGTCGCTGACCGTGATGGTTCCGAACATTTGCGGCATACATCCGGCGTCGCGCAGGGCAACTTCGGCGCGTTTGGCGAGAATATTGAGGCTCAGATTGCAGGGAGTAATAGTGCTGTAGCCATTGGCGACTCCGACAATGGGCTTCTCGAAATCGGCGTCTCCGAACCCGACGGCGCGGAGCAGAGAACGATTAGGGGCGCGGTGCGTCCCGGCGGTGACGATTTGACTGCGGCGGTTGTTCGACATGAAACTCTCCTCAACTTTATATGATAGCGGTTTCAGTGTAGCAAGCGGAGGCGCAGTGTGTCAAGCGACACGAGGAGGTTGTCCGGGTACAGGAACGTACCCGACTCAAAAACAGACGTCCTACGGACGCACAAACTGTGAGGTTATCGCCTTGCTTTAACACCAATGGCGAATAGCAACTATCGAAGGAAGCCGTTAATCTCATAAATGGATCGTCCGCAGGACGTCTGTTTTTTAGGCGGGTACGTTCTTGTACCCGAAGCAAAAAGTCGCGTTGAAATGACCTAATACTCAGTCCGCGTAAAGACTGGTGCGTTTTCACTCTCATAATCGCGCTAAAAGTCGCGTTGAAATGACCTAATCTCTATCCTCTACTTCTTACCGTCTACCCTCTTCACGCCGCTTTTTTGCTCCGGTGTTTAGGTTTGACAACGGCGAGGGGAAGTTCGTATTCAACTGTATTCTCCGATTCGTTTTCCAGAGAACAGCGCGTTGTCGTAAAAGCGTGTTCGAGCGCATAGAAGCCGGGGAACGCCCTCAGCACATCACGGAAGCGCGTAAATTCCAACGACGCCCCGCGCAGCAAGCCCAACGCCGTTTCACGCTCACCCATCAGTGCGTGGGTACGCGCCAGCGATAATCTGTCCTGCAATTCATCATAGATTTCGCCCATTGTCTGTTCACCTTCCATTTTCTTGCCTATTCCTCTATCTCAAATTTCCGTCTTAATCGTCAGGGTTTTGTCCCTCAAACTCTATACTCCCACTCTTTACGCAAAACCGGAAAGGGCATACGCCTGTCAACATAAAAAATTTCCAATTTATTTTCGGGAGGATTACCGTTTTTGCCCGCGTCTGTGGAGTATATTTTGTGAAGATAAAATTTCCTCACGGATTGGAGTAGTCACCCATGGCGGTCAATACATTCGAAAACCCCGATAATGAACCTCTCAAACCCACTCCACTGGAATCGGGCAAACGGCGCGATCCCGAAGTGGAGAGGCAAATTAGCTATTGGATGAACTGCTTGCCCCGCGCTATCGTCGTCGGGGCGCGAGTCAAAGAGAACGGAACGGGCTATATCCGCTCAGAATCTTTGGTTTTCCTGTTTCGGTATTTGCTGAGTAGTAAGCAAGAAGACGCCGCTTGGAAACTTGCCGATATTCTCTTCGAGAGATCGCTTATGACTATCAACAGCAAGTTTCGGCGGTATCCAACATTGAAAGAGGAAGACCAAAAGGACGTTCAGCAGGAAGTGTTTTTAGAGATTATCAATGCCCTGCAAGGTTCGGGAGCGAGTGCCGACTTCTGGGAGATACGTTACTGGAAATGTTTGGCGTGCCGCGTGTCGAACGTGCTGGCGAAAACCCATCAGGTGGCGGGCAAAGAAGAGACGATCAGTCTTGTAGGCGATGAAGACGATTCTTCGCCGCTCGAATTCAATTTGCTTTTTGCCGACCTGTCACAAATGACGCCCGATGAGCGCGTTCTCTATGCCGATGCATTCAGCCGATTGAGCGAACAGGAACGCCTTGCCTTTCACCTTTTTCACTTTCAAGGCTATTCGCAGGACGAGATTGCGGAGACGCTCGGCGTCAAATCTGACCGAACCGTTCGCAACTATCTGAGCCGCGCACAAGACAAACTGAAACAATGGTATTTTGCCAACTGACAACTTTGGTGGGAAATATTCCCCAGCGAGAAACAAAAATGAACACAGAAACAACTTACACTTTGGAAATGGACGAACTGTATGCGGCATGGAGCGAAAATCGCGAATCGGCAACGCCCCGCCCGCTGAAAGAGTGGACAGCCCGCTACCCGCAATACGCCCTGAATTTGGCGCAGTGGGCGGTGACGGAATCGCTCTTGGAATTGACACCAGAGCCGATCATCACGCTGGAGATGACAGCACAGAGCCGCGAAATCGGGCGCAATGTTTTGGCGGAAGCACGAGCGCGATATGAGGCGACGCTTCCCGCATTGGTAAGCATCAATGCAACGGCAAAGGCAAACGGTTCGAGCTTGAACGCACTGGCGCAATCGCTCGGCATGAGTTCACGCACGATGCAGACGCTGGATATGCGCCAAGCTCGCTTCGAGACGCTTCCAGCACGGCTTTTTGCACTCATTGCAGAGAAATTGGAGGTTTCTGCGGCACAAGTGCGGAACTATCTGCAATTCAACACCGCCACACTCGCGCCGGGTGTCGCGTACAAATCCAATGGCGTGCCGCAGGTGGGCGAGCAGAAAGATTTCGCCGACATTATTCAGAGCGATATGACGATGACCGACGAACAGAAAGCCGCGTGGCTTGCCGAGGATGAAGAAGATTAGGGCATTGGGTCATTAGGTCGTTGGGTTGTTGGGCAATGCAAATACAGCGAAGCCATTCAGAGACGGCGGAATAAATTCCTCCGCTGGAGCATAGGTATCTACACAGATTTTCGTCCAGTCACATTTCTCAGCGGCGGCTGT
>CAZPZP010000465.1:1536-4174 GCA_964591025.1 uncultured Chthonomonadaceae bacterium | reverse complement strand
TGCGGTAGACTTCGGCAAGCGTCACTGTAACGCCGATAGATGAGAGAGTCACGGTATCGGAAAGTTCAATATACTCTTTTCTCGTCCAGTCGCGCTCGCTGTTTTTGCTCCAATGCGCGACAGAAACTCGATTCTGAGCAACAAGCAGATAATCAGTCACCGTCTCTAATTGGAGATACTCCTCGATCTTCCTGCCCTTATCGGTATTTTCAGTGGAGTCGGAAAGAACCTCGACAACCACGTTGGGATTGAGCAAGCAGGGCGGATTTCTGTCATCGAACTGCGGAGTGCCGCAAAGTGCCATCACATCGGGATAGCGATACTTCAGAGGAGAAACCCGAAAGCCGACTGTCTGCATATAAACTTCACAACTGCGGTTTCCGAAAGCCTGATCAAATGCAAAACTGAGGTTCAGAGTGATGCGGTTGTGTGGTGCAGAGGTTCCTGCCATGGGGATCAACTCTCCTTCATCATATTCATAGCGGATTTCGGAGGCGGCTTCGAGAGCGAAATATTCCTTAAGGGTGAACCTATGCCGGGTGTCCGTCGCGTGTGTATCGTTGCGGGCGGGAGCGGCAGGAACAGAAACGGGGGCTTCGATTGTGGCGGTTGCGGACATCAATTTCCTCCTTTGACTTATTGGCTATTATACTCCATCTCCCCAGCGACAAAGCGGCAAGGCGAAGTGAAAAACCCGCGCCTCCGAATGAGGAAACGCGGGCTTGCTTGGGATTGTCCTAAAACCTAATCCCTAATTCCTTTCTCACAGGTCGCCCTGTTGGTTGTAGTTCGAGATAAGAAGGAGCAGGTCGGCAATGTCGTTGCTGCCATCGGCGTTGAAGTCGGCGGTAGCGTTGTAACCGGCAGCAGGACTGCTCTGATTGTAGGCTCCGATGAGGAGGATCAGATCGCTGATGTCCACAAAGTTATCGTTGTTGGCATCACCGGCACGAAGCGTCGCGTTCGCATTGGCGACATTTCCCGCACCGGAGTTGACCGCGATGTTCTTGCGGAGCCACTTCGCGCCCTTAATGGAGAGCGTATAGGTTCCGGCAGGGATGTTGGTCAGGCTATAGCCGCCGCTTGCCGTGAGTGTGGCATTGCGTGTGAACGCGGAGCCAACCGTCGGGCGGAACGTGAACCCGATAGGCTGTGCGGCATTGACGATGCCTTGCAAAGCAACGGTTCCGGCAACGGTTGTGTTCGCCGTGAAGTTCTGCGCGGCGGCATCGGGAGCGACGGTGACGGAGCGGTTTACCGGGCTAAAGGTAAAGGCGGCGTTGCTTGGCGTGACGGTGTAGGTCGCGCTCGGCAGATTGACCAACGAGTAATTTCCAGAAGCGTTCGTCGCCACCGTCTGCGTGACGGTTCCGGTATAGGTAAGCCGGAGCCTCCACGAGTTGAATGTTCCCACGTCAATGCTCGCCTCATCACGTACCCGCAGTCTCCAGTTGCCATTTACCTGTTTGCCGTTGAACGCCGCAAGCGATTGTGCGGGAGCCGTCAGCGTTGGGTAGGTTGTGATGAGGTCATCGGTGCTTCCTCCACTGAGGTTATGGAGCAGCACAGTCGTTCCATCGGGTGCGATCACTTCCACCGTCAGGTCACCGATATAAGTGTGGGTGAGGTTGACGCCGACGCGGATATTGCTGAGCGTGCCAGTGGCAGGAACATTGATTGTCGAGACCACTTCGGAAGGGATACCGTTTTCGTAATCCTCAATCGGCAGGTTCGGTGAAGCGTTGTACGTCGAAGTAATCGCCGCTGTGCCTGTTGCCGTCACGTTGACGCCGTTGATGCCCGCGACGCCCGAAACCTTCCCAGCGATGCTGTAGGTTTGGTTGGGCGTGGTCGTTGCAGCTTCAGTGGAATACCGTGAGTTGCCCGCATCGCTGTAAGCCCGGACGCGATAAGTATAATCGGTGTCCGGTGTCAGCCCCGTGTTGTTGTAGGACAAGACATTCGCGCCGACGGTAGCGATCTCTGCGAAGGTGCCGCTTCCGGTTTTGCGTTCGATGCGGAATCCGGTCTCGTCGGGATTGCTGTCACTCCATGTGAGGTTAACTTGCGTCCCGGAAACGGGGGTTGCGGTCAAATTCGTGGGCGTGGAATGGACTTGAATAAAGCCGCGATTGATGAACACTTGGCGAATGGCATTCTGATCTTGTCCGGCATAGAGGGCTTGGTTTGCTGCGAGATAGGCATTGGCTCCATCCTCGAAACTGGCGTTCGGCGATACGGAGAAATGCGATTCGAGGACAGTTTTGTCGGCGCGAGTTCTGCCGACAATGCCGCGAATCTGCCACAGCGACGCACTCCACATTTCGCCGTCCGCGTGGACTTGTCCCACAAAGTTGTTCGGGTAGACTTTGCTGGTATTGAGGACGCGCAGGTAAGCAGGATTGCCGGGAGCGATAGCGACAGCCCACCACGTGGCTGTATAGATATCCCATGCGGGCGACTGTGGTCCGCCGACGGCAGCGGCATGAGAACCGCCCCAATAGTCGCCGAAGCCTTCGCCCATGGCTCCGCCTTCCTGGGTGTTTCCCCAGCCGGGAACCTGATTGTCATGAATGGCGTGTCCCATCTCATGCCAAATAATAACAGCCTCTTCGGCGGCGTCTACCCCGCCGCTTCC
>CAZPZP010000465.1:0-1436 GCA_964591025.1 uncultured Chthonomonadaceae bacterium | reverse complement strand
CACATAGGTTCCGGTGAGAGTTCCCGTGGTGTTCAAGCCGCGAAGCGTGACGCTTTGGCGTGCGTTGGTGAGTGTGGGCGAGTCAGCGTTGTTGTTGTCGGTGAGGCTGGCAATTCCTGTGGCTTGAACGGGACTCGTTTCATAAACCATACCCGTTCCGTCAACGTAGCGGTTATCGTTCCGCACCGTAAGAACTTTGAGCGTGCTGCTGTCAACCATCACATCGAAGTCGGCGGCTTGGGAATTGTCCACATAACGCACGCGCCACACGGCTCGCGGCGTGCCGTTGTTCACGAGGACGCACGCCTCTGTTGTGGGCTGTGTTGTGGGGACAATGGTTCCTGTCGCAGCGAGGGCGACTGGAATGGCTTTCTCGGCGTTTCGCGGTGTGTTGATTTGGGCAGGGCGCGTGATGGGTTTCAGGTCATGATTGACGAGATTCACCACAGTGTTTTTGTTGAGATGGACAGAGAGTTGACCCTGAACCACGGGCAATCCGGCATATACTTGCTGATAGGTGATATGAGTTCCGGTCAGGCTTTCGACTTCGCGGAGGGGGCGCAGTTCACTTAAATTTCCGCTGAGTCCGAGCGGGCGGGCGTTGCGGGCGAGAAAGGCGCGTGCAGCATCTTTGGGTGATTCGGCTTCGACTGCGCCGACAAATTCGCCGCGCACACGGCGAATTTGTCCGGTGCGTGTATCGCGCTCAATCGTCATTCCCGCAATAATGCCGCTTTCCGGAGCAGCGAGTTTAGCGTTCGGCTCGAAAGTGGGCAAAAGTTTGATACCCTTTTTGATGCGTAGGGGCGTCATGGCTTGGGTATCGCCGCGCATTGCTGCACTTTGCTGCAAGGCGGGATTGGTCACGAGCGGGCTGCGGGCAAAGGCGACAAGTGCCGCCGTCGAAGCCGTCACACCGAGCAGAACGCGCAGTAGTGTGCGGCGCGGATGGTGCGAATGGGATGGTGCTTTATCGAACAAGTTCCTCTCCTTAATTGCAGGGTGATTTATTGTTCCCTGCGCGAATGTGCTGCTAATAAATTGCCGTTTTGTGGCGGCTCTTGCAAACGTCTGTCCTGTGATGTAGAGACTCTAAAGGACACTTCTTATTATATCAGAATTTTATGCAATTGGTGTGTCGTATCGCACGTATCTTTCGCGAATTTTTCTCACTGTAATAATGATCTTGATCACACTTGTTGTATTGTTGCCGTGTCCGACGAGTGCTTGACGAGCAGACAGTTCCGGCAGACGTTTCCGCCCCCGGCTATTATGGGACGAGCGAGTGAGAAGGCAAAGATCAGCGTTTGGGTGATCATTTGTATTCGATTAGAGTATTCTTTACCGTAACGCCTCCGACGAGGCGAGACATTTTTCTTAATCACTCACCTCTCGCACCGGAGGTTTTAAACCCCCGTCTGGAAAAAACAAGCGTC
>CAZPZP010000464.1:0-4177 GCA_964591025.1 uncultured Chthonomonadaceae bacterium | reverse complement strand
CTTCGATGGCTTCTTTGGTTTCTCAAGAAAAAGTTGGATTGCCGTCGCTGCCGCCTCATCGCACGCTTGCGCCGCCTCTTCGCCGCCGATATTGGTGGCAATCAGCACAGCGAATTTCCTTTTGGGAGCCATCCAGACAACGGCAAAATTCTGATTGTTGCTTCCGGCATGGGTATAAACGCGCCCGTCGCCCCAAGGTCTGTCCATCGCGATCCAGCCGAGGGCATAATCGCCGCCGAAGTGTGGAGTGTGGAGAGTTTTGAGCAGTTTGGGTGAAATCGGGGCATCTTTGGCATCTGAACCAAGATTGGCAAGAATAAACTTCGCCCAATCGCCGAGTGTCATATGTACGGTTCCGCCGGGAGCGATCACGGGCGGATTGTCGGCAGTCGGACTCGGTTCGACAGGAACGATTTTGTCCCCTTCTCTGCGGTGCTGCCACGGTTGATCGGTTTTGCCCGCCGTTCCCATCGCCCCGAAGCCCGCCGATTTGATGTCGAGTGGCGCAAACAGCCGGGTCTGCATCAGGTTCTCGTAGGATTTGCCCATAACCTTTTCCGCCATCGCTCCGGCAATCGCATAGCCCGCATTGGAGTACACATATTTTGTGCCGGGTTTGTTCGCGGGTTCTGTTCTGAGCATCATTTTGAGATAAGCGGCACGTTGCTCGGTGGGCGTTCCGGGCAGCTTGTGCATCTCCAGAAAACCTTTGCCGGGCGGAAAACTCGCGCCGGACAGCCCGCTTTGGTGGGAAAGGAGTTGCAGCAGGGTCACGTCTTTATAAGCAGACTTGATGGATTTGTCCATAAAAAGATCGGGAAATACATCGCCGAGGGTGGTCTCCCATTGCAGTTTCTCATCCTGCACCAACAAACCGAGCAGGGTCGCAGTCATGGCTTTGGTATCAGAACCGAGATGAAACTTGTCCTCAACCGTGACCGGAACTTCCGCGCCCACCTTGCGCGTGCCAACCGCTCCGACAGCGAGCAGTTTGCCGTCCACGATAACCGCAGACGCAATCGCCGGTAAAGCGTGCCGCTCACGTATCGGCTTGAGATAATTTTCGATAACTGCCTGCGGCGTCGGCTGTGCCATTGCGCCCACAGCGGCACTCAGCAGCAACGCCCCCAAAATCAAACTTCGCATTTTGCCTCGATTCCTCTCCTTATTTTGCAGAGGCTATTCGCTCTCCGCAAAGATTTTTCCTGCAAGTCCCGTATTTCGTGCAGGAGAAAAAAACGCCGCCATCGAATAAAATATAAAATAGACACATGATAGAGGAAGCGATACCAGACGATGACCCCTCCCGATGCTCTTCTTATTCTACAGCGTCTCGCCGAAGGAATTGATCCTCAGACCGGCGAGATTTTTCCTGCCGACAGCCCTTATCAACGCCCTCAGACAGTGCGAGCGTTGGACGTTGCCATCTCTGCCCTCCAGAATACCTCGCCACAAATTGATAACACGCCGACAGTTCTTACGTCACAACAACAGGAATTTTTCGAGAAATTGCGGCGATGGAGAAATCGGCAAGCCGAAGCAGAAGGAATTCCTCCCTTCACGATTGCACATAATCGAATGCTGACGGATATGGTGCTTCCTTCGGTACATGATGAGCAGGGTTTGCTTGCCATCAAAGGATTTGGGGCGAAACGTGTGCAAAAATACGGTGCGGAAATTTTAGAACTCCTCAATGGAACAGAAGCGGCGGCTGATACTCCTGCTGATTTTTTTGTACCTACAGCCTCTTCTGTCACTCATACTTTGGAGGATGCACAGGCGCGGTATCCGTTTTCACGCTTTTATCCGTTGCTTCTCACCGAAATAACCCAAATGCACAACGATCATTTCTGTCTCGCAGGCTTCGATATTCATACCGGCAAAATGGTGCGCCCGCTTCTCCCAAACATTGCACATTGGACGTTCGGCACGACCCCGAAACCGTTTCTGCCCGGTCAGTTGGTCAATGCGGTTCCTATAGCCGCGCCGCACAAGCCGAGTATATATCCACACCGCAACGAAGACCGAATTTTGCGCGACACGCTGATTGTTTTGGAAACATGGACGCCCGCCGAACTCTACGCGGCACTGTGCGATACCGCCAAAAACAGTATTCTCCAGATTTTCGTGCAGCGTCCCCGCGAAAACCGGTACTATATCGAAGGCACGCAATGCCCTTCGCTCGGCTGCCTGAAAATCGCTCGCCGTCGGGTTTTGTTTCAGCACAGGAACAATCGCCTCCGCTTGAATTTCGAGGACAACGATGGAACTGCATACTCTTTGCCCGTCACCTGCAATCAGCTGCGCTCGCTCTATGATCATGAGCATATTCCCGAAGGCATCCAAAAAGCCAATGCGAGACTTCAAAGTGTGCCGCGTGACGAGGACATTCTGATTCGGATCGGCTTGACACGCGGCTATGCAGGAGCCAACGGCGAATTCGATCCGCGCCGATGCTTTATTCAGGTCAATGGCATTTTGACCGCGCAGCCCTGCTTTACCGATTGAAACCCTTATGGCTTTTCCACTCTATACCGTTGGGCATTCCAATTATTCCGTCGAGACGTTTCTGGAACTTCTCAAAACCAACGCCATCGAAGCCGTTGCCGATGTGCGCTCGTCTCCCTACAGCCAATACTGCCCGCAGTTCAATCGGGAGGCATTGGCGGCGGCACTCAAACAGAACGGCATTCTCTATGCGTTTCTCGGCAATGAACTCGGTGCGCGAACCGACGACACAACCTGTTATGAAAACGGGCGCGTGGTGTATGAGCGATTAGCAGCGACGGAGCCGTTTCAGTCGGGTTTGCGGCGTGTGCAGAAGGCGGCGGCAACGCGGCGGGTGGCGTTGATGTGTGCGGAGAAAGAGCCGTTGGAGTGTCACCGTTCGATTTTGGTCTGCCGTCATTTGCCCGATATGGCAATCCACCATATTTTAGAAACAGGCGAAACGGAAACGCATCAGGACACGGAATGCCGCTTGATGGAGTTGCTTGGCATTGTCTCGCCAAATCTCTTTTTTAGTGATGAGGAGTTAGTCGCACAGGCATACGCGGCACAGGAGGGCAAAATCGCGTATCGGCTTCCGGTGTCGGACAATCGGGGAGAAGGAGAACGCGCCGAGTGGGAATAAGAATCTGCACGATAGGCTTCACGAAAAAGAGTGCCGAGACGTTTTTCACCTTGCTGAAAGAGGCGGGCGTCAAGCGTCTCATTGATACCCGACTCAACAATGTGTCTCAGTTAGCGGGTTTTGCCAAACGAGACGATCTGCGCTATTTTTTGCAGGAAATCGGCGGCATCGAGTATCGCCACGAGCCGTCACTCGCTCCTACTCAGGAACTTTTGGACGGCTTCAAGAAAGCAAAAGGCACTTGGCAGGACTATGAGCGGCAATTCCTCGCACTCATCACATCGCGCCAGATCGAATCCGTCTTCACGCCGGAACTGCTCGATGATGCTTGCTTGCTGTGCAGTGAGGACACACCCGAACACTGCCACCGCCGCTTGGTCGTCGAATATCTCGCGGATAAATGGCAGAGCGTCACTATCGAACATCTCGTCTGAATTACTGCTCGGACGGCTCAGCAACGAATATCTGCCAGTGGGAGCGAGTTGACAGAGTGTAATACACTCGTCTTGAATCCACACTGAAAAGGGCAACCCAATGGATTGGTTCGCCTTGAAGATGTTCCTGCCGCAGTGTATGGGCAGGAAGCGTCGGCGTCAATAGGAAGCACTTCAGCCAGTTAGATACACCCCGCCGGAGAAGAGTTCACTTTATAGAAAAGATTATCGCACCAGAAGCAGGGAACGGCGAAAATCGGGACCGAGTTCGCTGAGGCTGAGTTTGATTTGGAAATCTCCTTCAGCATAAGCACCGAACTCATAGGGAGCAATCAGATACTTGATTCCGTCGCGCTCGACAACGAACGAATTCAGCAATTCCTCCGAAAGTTTGGTAACGGTTCCATCATTGACAAAAGAAGCGCGTTCTTCCAACCGGGCTTTGTTGAGAAGTAAATCGGTGATCTGTTGCTTGATGTCTGCCGCGTTGGTGGTCTTGGCAAATAAGTCCGTAATTGTCAGGCGTTTGGCTTTGCCGTCAACCGTGCCGTAATTAAAAGTCCGATACCAATGATTGGGATGCGCCCCGCCGGAATACTCATACACTAAG
>CAZPZP010000463.1:0-4180 GCA_964591025.1 uncultured Chthonomonadaceae bacterium | reverse complement strand
TGATAGTTTCGGCTGACTCCTGCATATCGGGTATTGCGGCAGAAAAGGTCAGCGCGGCTTCTAACTCCGGCAAGGGCAAGACGATTGCGGCGAGCGAGCCGACAACCAAAAGCCAGTGGAAGCATCAGGGACGCACCGTGCGAGCGCAACGCTTCGGCGGACTGACCCTGACTTCGGAGAGACCCGGCAGCGCGTCCTTCGCGTGCGTGGCGATTTTCGACCCGCGTTACAAACAGCCGTTGGTTTTGGCAACCCACTTGCCCGTTTCGGCGTTTGTGGTGTGGCAGTTGTCTCGTGACCGGTGGGCAGCGGGGCAGTTGCCGCTTGCCGCCAAACCGATGTGGGGAGGCGAACGAGCGTTTGTCTTCGGAGCCGAGAGCCGTTTCCGCTTGCCGGAGTTGGCGTTGCTTGCCGGAAACATTTTGTCGTATGCGGCGGCAGGAAGCCACCCGATAGCCACGGGCTTTTGGGACAGAGCGGCACGTCCCACCTGTGGACGCCTCCGACGACTGCTTTGGCGTCAGGATTTCTCGAAGTTACCCATTCGAGAAGGAAAGAGGCGCGACAAAGCCGCCCCATGCCGCTTATTTACCGGAAACTAAAGTGTAACCTCTGTGTCCTTAGTGGCGAACGTCCACTTGCGGTTAGCGAGGAAGTTCCAGAACGCCGTACAAACCGCCGCGCATAATGTCGCAATAATAAACTGATATTTCTCCGGTTTCCCCTGCCCGATAAACCGCCCGACAAACAGGAACAAAACCGATTTGAACAGCAGAATATTCAGACAAAATCCGACCACGTTGACGCCAACAAAGCGCACGTACATTTGATGGCGTGCGCCCGACCCCATGCCGCGAAATGTCCATTTGCTGTTCCAATAAAAGCCGTTGCTCACGGAAAACAGAAAAGAGATCGATTTCGCCAGTGTCGGATTGAATCCTGCATAGAATGTCAGGCTGTAGGAGATGATAAAGTCCACTAACAGACTGGTAAAGCCGACAAGACAAAATTTCACGAACTGCCGCACTGCCGCCTTTTGCGCCAATCCTCCAATTGCCGAAACCGACACGTCTCTTTCTCCTTCTCTCATTGGGCGATTGGGTCATTAGGTTTTTGCTTGCCCTCTGTATGCGGAACAACGCTAAGGAACTGTAAAAGCATAACTTCCCGGCTTCATAGGTCAAGACAAGACAGGATTCGGGAGATTATACTTTTACAGTTCCTAAGCAATCGTGCAAAAGTCATCGGGTATTTGGCGTCAATTCTTGCACTTGCGATATCCTCAAAAATGCCGCATGACTTTTGCTTTGGCACTTAAGTTGAGCAGATACGGCTTATACTCGAATTGCCCAATAACCCCATAACCTAACATCCCAATAGCCCCATCGCCTAATTCATCGGAACAGGGCTGCTCTCCGCGCTGTTGGCGGCCTCAAGCCGCAAAATCACGCGAGGATTGCCGGGAACTGTTTCCGGCAAAAATTTTTCATGACAACGGTCACAGCGAATATAACCGCCGCCGATGTCCTGCCTCAAAATCGCTTGCGTATCATGAGGGCGAGCCGCTTCACAAAAGTGCGTCAAAACAGGCTGTCCCTCGACCGTGTTCATAATCCATCGTCCCATAGTCGGGTCTCCTCTCTTGTCTGCAAATACCTTCTATTATAGCCAGAATCGCAGAAAGATGCAAACTTCCCTTTTCCAAATTATGGCATTTTCGCCCCGATCCCTCAGGAAATTCTTGAAATTGGGAATGAAACCAAGTATGTATGTGGATACGCTCCATTTTTGAGCAGGTTCCCCCTGTTTCTAACAAATTTCCATAAAACTGCAACCAAGATTTTATCTTCTCTTACTGACATCATGACAGATTGCTAAACTCCAGAGCAGGCATTGAAAATACCCGTCTCGGTGTCGTTCCGACGAGCATCCTTCCGACGCGACAATTCACCATTTTAGCAATCCACCATGAGATCAATAACAACCTTACGAGTATACTGCACGTCGGACAAGTCACTGAGGATAGTTTCGGCTCTTTTGGTGGGTACGTTCGCCCTGAATTTTGCAAGGCAGACACAACGCCGCCTTGCCTTAGCCAAAACACTGCATAATCGCAATGACGGGCTTGGTTGGAATTAAAATTATCACTTTTGTATTGCCAACATCGCTTTCGCACCCGACGTTCGGACGCGGAGTTTATTTGAGAGTAAGGAAGTTTCTTGCCAAGCCTTGCGGTTCCGATTTGCTCCTCTCACTGTCACAATCGGACAGACTAAAAACGCAGATTTTCCGGCATTGTGACAAAACGCTCTGAACGCCCCTTGCGTCATCGGGGTATAATAGGTTTGGAGGTTAGTCAATCCCCTTATGAATTCGCCTGTCGCACAAGATCATATTCGCAATTTTTGTATTATCGCCCACGTCGATCACGGCAAGTCTACACTTGCAGACCGTCTGTTGGAAGCCACCAATACTGTCTCGGAACGCAATATGCAGAACCAACTCCTCGATACGATGGATTTGGAGCGGGAACGCGGAATCACCATCAAAATGACGGCGGTGCGGCTGCGCTATGTCGCCAAAAATGGTGAGGAATATCAGTTCAATCTCATCGACACGCCCGGACACGTGGATTTTACGTATGAAGTGTCGCGTTCGCTTGCCGCGTGCGAAGGGGCGTTGCTGATCGTAGACGCCGCGCAGGGTGTCGAGGCACAAACCCTTGCCAATGTCAATCTCGCCTATCAGCAAAAACTCGCGCTGATTCCGGTGATCAACAAAATAGACCTGCCCGCCGCCGACCCGGAGCGCGTCAAAGAAGAGATCGAACACGTATTGGCACTCGATGCGTCCGATGCAATTCTGGCGAGTGCCAAAGCGGGAATCGGCATCGAGGAGATTCTTGAAGCGATAGTACACCGAATTCCGCCGCCGAAAGGTGTCACAGACAATCCTCTCCGCGCCCTGATCTTCGACTCCAAGTTCGACAACTATCTCGGCGTCGTTTCTTATGTTCGCGTGGTGGATGGCGGCATCAAAATCGGGGATCGCATTCGGTTCATGGCGACGGGCAAAGAGTTCGATGTCACGGAAGTCGGAACCTTTGCACCTCAGCGGCGGGTCGGAGCCGAGATCAAAACCGGCGAAGTCGGCTATGTCGCGGCGGGTATCAAAACCATCGTGGACGCCCCTGTCGGCGACACCCTCACACTCGCCACACGTCCCTCGAAAGACGCATTGATCGGTTATCGTGCCGCCAAGCCGATGGTTTTTTGCGGACTTTATCCCCTCGAAGGCGCAGGCGACTTTATCGAGCTGCGCGAAGCGTTGCAGCGTCTTCAACTCAACGATTCCGCTCTCACCTATGAGCCGGAAACTTCGGCGGCACTCGGTCACGGCTTCCGATGCGGCTTTCTTGGGCTGCTCCATATGGAGATCGTCCAAGAGCGGCTTGAGCGCGAGTTCGGCTTATTTTTGATCGCCACATCGCCATCAGTCATCTATAAAATCACCAAAACAGACGGCAAACTGATGCTCCTCGATAATCCGGCGGATTTCCCCGTTCCGAACTTTATCGCTTCAATGGAAGAGCCATATGTTGATGCCATGGTTTTTCTGCCGTCGCAATATGCCGGGACGATCATGGATTTGTGTCGCGAGCGGCGCGGCGTCATGGTCAAAATGGAGCATCCCGCAACCGACCGCATGATGCTGACATATAAAATTCCGCTTGCCGAAATTTTGATGGACTTCTTCGATCAACTCAAATCGCGCACCAAAGGCTATGCGTCGTTCGATTACGAATTGGGCGAATACGCCGAAGCCAAACTGGTCAAGATTGATGTGCTGATCAATGGCGAACCCGTTGACGCCCTGTCGTTCATCACACACCGCGACAAAGCGCAGTCACGCGGGCGATTACTGGTCGAAAAACTCAAAGAAGTGGTTCCGCGCCAACAGTATGAAGTCCGCATTCAGGCGGCAATCGGCGGCAAAATCGTGGCATCGGAGAGCGTCAAAGCGTTCCGCAAAAACGTCACGGCGAAGTGTTACGGCGGCGACATCACGCGCAAGCGCAAACTTCTTGAAAAGCAAAAAGAGGGTAAAAAGCGCATGAAGCAGGTCGGCAGTGTCGAAATTCCGCAGGAAGCGTTTTTGAGCGTCCTCAAAATCGGCGAAT
>CAZPZP010000462.1:0-4184 GCA_964591025.1 uncultured Chthonomonadaceae bacterium | reverse complement strand
TGAGAATATCCATTTCTTTTACTCCACAGAAAGATACCACATTTGGTATTATGACTTTAGTTTCCGGTAAAATCCTGTTGACTTTTGTCTGTATGACACCGTGTCAGACACTTTGACACTCTCTCAATCTCATTCGATCTCATTTGAGAGGGCGGAATTTCTCCAAGTTGCCCTGACCATCAGGCAAAGAGGAAAAAAAGAACGGTTCCACTGCCATAGGAAGGGCAAGTGTCTGACACCTGACACTCTCAAAGGCTCAAAGTTGACGCAATTTACCGGAAACTAAAGTTAGATGCGTTTGCCCTAAGTAGACAAGAGAGTAGAAAGACTAAAAACGTAAGCCGAGTTCCGCGAGCAGGGTGCTGACACGGTAATTGTATTGCGATTGTTCGGAGTCTTTGTTGGTGCGGCTGAACATCTGCCAGCCGAGCGTGAAACGCAGACTGCTGACAATCGGAATCTCGATGCCGAGCCGCCAGTTATTCTCGGTGGTGGCAAGGTAGCCGATTGAGTTGGTTCCGTAAATCTCGGCGATGAGATTGTAGCGCGAGATGGGATAGGTAAAGCGTCCCGTGTACGAGCCATAGTTTGTGCTGTTGTTGGTGGCGGCTGTGCCGTTGCCGACAAGGCTGAGGCTGCCGCGTGTCGCCGTCAGTTGATACGAGAGTTCTGTCGTCAATTTGCCGCCGAACGGCTTGCCCGCAAAACTCACTTGCATCGCACTGGTATCGTTGCCGCCGACTCCCCCCGTGTATGCGATTTTTTGCAGATTGCCGCTAAGTGAGAACTGCATATTGTCGCTTGGTGCCCAGTTGAACGAGGCGGTCATTCCGTTGCGACTGCTATTGTATTGATAATCGCCGACGCTGATGGAGTTCTGCAACTGAAGAGCGAGCTGCATCGTCTTTTTGAGACGCCAGTCAATCGAAACCATGTTCGAGCGACTGCGCCCTCCGAAGCTCGTCACGCCATAACCGTTATTATTCGAGTTGCCATACAAGCCGCTGTAGTTGCCGAAACCGCCGATGTTGGCGTAGTTGCCGCCGCCAGAGTAGTTTGTCCCTGTATTGCTGAAACCGCCGCCACCCGTTCCGCTTGTCGAACCTCCCGCCGTAATGTCGCGGCTGCGGTGCGGATCAAAGATAAAGCCGCGTGAGGGTGGAATGATATTGCTGCCCGTGTCGCCAGTTCCGGTTCCTGCGCCTGTGTTGGTTCCCGGTATGGGCGTCGTGATTCCATTGTTGCCAAAGTTGCCCGTATCGGAGAGCTGATAATTGTAGCGCAACTTGATGTCGCGGGTCAGTTCGATATTCGCGCCGATTTGAGCGTCGCGGGCGTTGGTGCTTGTGTTCGTGCCGGAAGAAAGGCTGGTGATCGCGTTGTCGGAAAGCGAGCCGTTGAGCGAAAGCCAACGCTTCGGCTGATAGGACAACGAGAGGCGGCGGCTGTTGGTCGAAGAGCGCGAAGAGTACAACTGCGGTCCCGTTGTCGTACCGCCTGTTAGCCCTGTCAAATCGAAAAACTGGTTGGAATCGTTGACGTTGCGCCCCGTGGAGATGTCTGCGGTAAAATTCCGTACCGCGTAGTTGAGCGACAGCGTATCGTTGGTATTGTTGGTTTTGCCGCCGACGATGAATTGGGTTCCCTGTGTGTTCCGCGAGAAGTTGAGGGAGGCAAATTTCGTCAGTTTGTACGCGGCTCCCAGTGTATATTGATTGTAATCGTCATTGCCCGCCGTCGTCACTGCAAACTGACTGGTGCCAAAGCCGCTCGAATACGAAGGACGCTTTGCCCGCATCCAGTTGAGATTGAGGCGCAGCCGATCCGACGGAGTATAATCGGTATTGAATTCTATGGCGCGTTCGTTGCGATTGAAGCCGGGACTCTGGATCGAGGAGAATGTCGGATTGATATTGCGGAGCGTGATACTGGTATTGAGCGATTTGCTCGGCGTGATGTCGGCGCGAATCTGGTACGCCTGCCCGTTGACATTGCCGCCGCCAATCGTCAAACCGGAAAGAGCGGCTTCCGTCGTGATGCTTCCGTATTTGCCGAGTGAGATACGCCCGTCAATTCCCAAAACAGTGCGATTGCCCGGCGTTGGGTTGACGTTGAGCGGCGTGTAGCGCACTTGAATCAACTCGGTTGGCAGGATAGTGCGAACGATGCGAATCTGATTGGTCAGATTGGCGTCAATAATATAGTCGGTATTGGGAATCAGCGTGATGCCATTGACGTTAACCGTGATGGGACGCGAACGATCTACCGGCGCGTTCAAGGTATATGCCGCGCCCGGAGAGCCAAAGCCGTAGAATGTCTGCTGCTGCTCCTGCGTGAGACCGCCTCCCGCACCGGCATTTTGAGCGACATAGGTGACGCCAAGCCGCGTGGTTTTGGAGGGCAGATATTCAAGGCGCGAACCATAGATCGTGCCGCGATTGGTATTGAAGCCCACTGCCTCGAAGGTCACGGCGATCACGTCCGACTGCAAAATCACGCGCCCTTTGAGGAACATCAGTTCGCCGCTATACGAATCGAGCGTATAGTCGGAGCCTTTGATGAATTCGCGTCCATTAACCTGAACGCGATCACTGCCATCCACGATCTGCCCTGCAAAAACATAATAAGGTCCCGTCGAATTGTTGCCGTTGATCGGGATGGTGCGCGATTCGGCGCGGGTCTGCGAATAGACGACCTGCGACTTGAATTGATCCGACCAACGATTCGTCACCTGCATTCCGTTGGTGAAGCGGCTGAAATCAATGAGCGAATTGCCCTGAAACCCGACGTTGAGGGTTCCCCACTCAAACCGCATTTTCTTGGTGTTGTAGTCGAGTTTGACGCGATTTTGATTGGGATCGTTGGGATTGTTGAACAGGCTGTTATTGATGCGGGTCTCGTAATGGAAATGCTTGAAAAAGGTCGCATCAACGGTCAGGTCGGTGTCGTTGAAAACGCCGTTGTTGCCGCGCCCGAAGTATTGGTCATTGCGGAACGCTTCGGAGTTGCCTTTGATGCTTTCCGAGCGCAGAGAGAGCGTATTGTAGCCGGTGACTTTGATTTTGGTGCCAGTGGTTTCGCCCATTCTGCCGAGCCACGACCCGAAATTGCCCAAAATGCCGCTGCGTGTCGAGAAAGTTTTTTTGCCCATGAGGTTGTCGGTTTCGAGGGCGGCACGTTTCGGGGCGGGAAGCGTAAGTCCGCTCAACGGTCCCAAGGCGCGGCGCGTCGAGGCAGGGACGATGATGTTGACGGACGGATCGGTATTGAGTGAAATGCGGTCGGCGCGAGAGAGTAACTCCCACAGCGATTCTGTGGTTTTGGGAAGAAGGGGCGCGTTATTGGCAGGTGGCGGAACGAGGTTTGCTGTTCCTCCGGTTGACGTGATGACAGGCATCGTTTCAGGACGATGGAGCAGTTCCCAAAGGGTATCGGCTTCTGCCTTACGCGGCGTGGTGGCGGCGGCAAGGGCGATCACCATAATGGCGCGTCGTTGGTAAGAGTTCAGAGTACATTTCCCCCTGCACCGGCGCACGCAAGTGTGCGAGACGGTCACAGACGAGACAAGAGGGGGCAGTGATAAAAAGGGGGCGATTTTTATTAAAGTGAGTATACCAAATTCTCGCGTTTCGTGCAAGGGGGAAAACCCGCAATTTTCGCGCAAGTTTGGTCGCACTCACTTGCTTGTTTACTCTCTTTCACCTTAAACTGTTGGAATGACGGTTTTGGGATGAGCATTTGCGTTCTTGTGTAACTGTTCACCCTTGTCGGAATTTTCGCTCAAAAACACCTTGCGGTTGTATGCTCCACTCTCGAAGCAGAAGAGCAGAAGACGGTTTTGGCAGTTTACGAGAACAACCCGCAACAGTTATGTTCTTGCAGGAGTCAAACGAGTTGTGATATAATGGGCGAAAATGAACTTGAGTGAAAGGAAACACAGATGGCGAATTCGATGCCCTCCGGTTATTCGTTTGTAATGAAGCCGGAAGAGGGTGTCGAAGACGGCAACGGAGAACTTGAACCTACTGTTGAAAGCCGCCGGACGGCGATAGGCATTTTGGTCGGTAATCGTAATGGGCAGTTTACCCACAAGCAGGGGCTAAATACTCTTACCCCACAAGTCTATAACTCACCTCTCGCGGCGGGTACTGAAAGTACCCGGCAAGAAAGTACAAGCGTCTTTA
>CAZPZP010000461.1:0-4187 GCA_964591025.1 uncultured Chthonomonadaceae bacterium | reverse complement strand
GGGTTGGGGGTGAGGTAAAGACGCTTGTACTTTCTTGCCGGGTACTTTCAGTACCTGCTGCGAGAGGTCACCTGCTTACTCCATCTGAAATACGACTTTGCCGCAAAGCCCGTCACGCATCAACGCCATGCCGTGATCAAACTCCTCGAACGGCAGAATATGCGTGATGGCGGGTTCGACGTTGAGCCGCCCCGACGCCAGCAATGCTCGCATGGTGTCCCATGTTTCATACAGTTTGCGCCCAACGATACACTGTACCAACAGCCCCTTGAAGATCATATCCTCCGCCATATCAAGTTCGACAGCTTGCGCGGGAATCCCCATCAGCGAAACCCGTCCGCCGCGCCGAGCAATCCGCATCGCCTGACGAATGGCAACGGGTGCGCCCGACATCTCCAAAACCACATCCACGCCCTGCCCGTCGGTTCGCTTGGCAATAAACGTTTCGAGGTCATCCTGTGTCACATTGACAACGGCATCCGCGCCGAGTTGTGTTGCCAAGTTCAGGCGATAATCGCGGGTATCGGTAGCATAAACGACTGCGGCTCCGGCGGCTTTGGCAACAGCAACGGCGAAAATCCCAATAGGACCGCAGCCCAAAACCGCGACACTCCTCCCGACCACTTCTCCTGCTAATGTTGCATGAACGGCATTGCCGAGCGGGTCTTGAATACAGGCAAATTGCGGCGGAACGGAGCGATCATTTTTCCACGCGCTGCCTTCCGGCACAACCACATACGGCGCGAAACAGCCGTCCACATCCACGCCCAAAATTTTGGTGTTGGCGCAGACGTGCCGCTCATTGAGAAGGCACTGCTTGCAATGTCCACAAACCCAGTGGCTTTCCCCGCTGACGTAATCGCCGGGCTTGAACGCAGCCACTCCACTGCCGACTTCGACGACTTCCCCTGCGAACTCATGCCCCATGATACGCGGCGGTTTGACCCGTTGCGCCGACCAGCGATCCCAACTGTAAATATGGTAATCCGTTCCACAAATCGAGGTTGCCAAGACTCTGACCTTGATTTGATCAGGGCGGGTGATCTCCGGTTCTGGGACATCCCGCAACTCGGCACCCGGCGCGGCTTGCGCCTTCACGATGGCTTTCATCTCTTGCTGCTCATTTCTTGTTTGTTTTTCGGCTCCTTTGCCGCTCAGCCCACTCATTGTCCTAACAGGCAAACTGCTCTTCGCCCCTATGCGTTGGCGTCAAGCCAGCCTTCTAAGTCAGCCACTGCCTCAAACTCAAGCAAGGCAACTATCAAATCTTCCAGTTTCGGCGTTGGCAATGCGGAAATGCGCTGTTGCAGTGTTTCGTTCAGTGTGCCGAATTTGCTCTGCAACTGCCGCAGAGATGTCCTTATCAATCCATTGTGCAAACCTTGCTCGATGCCTTGCTCGATCCCCTGCGCGATTCCCTCTTCTCTGCCCTCTTCTCTACCCTCTTCTCTGCCGAGCAGTTGGAATTCATCAACATAGACAAAATACTCTTGTTGTTCTTTCTGTGGCATGGTGGTTTCTATCTCCCTTCGCAGTTGTTTCGTTTCTTCCACCGTTAATTTCAGATACGTTCCCATGAACTCTTTGATTACACGCGCCCGCTTGCGGTCAAGTTTCAGCGTGACGAACATTCGCAAACATTCTTTTCGCACCGCAATCCGGTCTTCGGGCTTGACTTGCATCTTCGCCATCAGCGCGACGGCGATAGGGTTGTTACTCCCAAGATAGTTGCGCCAGTTCATCGCATTGAGTTGGACGGATTGGAACGCATAGCGAACGACAGTCAAGCCAAACGTGGTTTCCTCATAGACACTGGGTTCAGGACGCTTTGGGTCATCGAAGGAGAACACGGCAATCGGGTAAATTGGCAGCCGGAACTTGGCACGCAAAAGATAAAAGTACTCGAACATTCGTGCCGTAAAGTTCGCTTCGACAAACGATTGGTTTTCGATATGAATGAGAATGTACTGCTCCTCACCGGCAATCCGCACTTTGACGAGAATATCAACGATGTTCTCATTTCCCAGCACCAAATCCGAGAATACTTCTTTGTCGATGAACTCGATGCTGTCGCGGTCTATGGCGTTGGCGATTTGCGGGGCGAACAACTCCAGAAACTCGACAAAAAGCGTGGTGATGAGTTCCTTGAACAGACGGTCATGATCAATCTGCAACTCCGGCATGGTCTCAATTTCCCTCCCACCTCTTTGTTCGCCATCTGCCCCCCGAATCCCTTGTCCGTTTCTCCCTGTGTTCGTTGTGGTTTTTGAGGTTTTTCCCCTTCTATTGACGTGTGGTGAGTCTCATTAAAGGCTTTGCAGTATGCCTGTCCCCAAAATAGGACTTTCGCCCCATGCAAAAACAGCAGAATCGGGGTAGATTATTCGTAGACTTTACGGAACACACGTCAGGAGGAACCCCACGATGCCGGGACGAACGCTTTATCATATGTTTCAGGAGACGGTGCAAAAGCACAGCACCGCCCGCGCCGTCGGCTTCAAACCTACCAAAACGGCGACAGAATATACCTACCTCACATACTCAGAACTCGATACGAGGGTTCGCGAGTTGGCACGCGGATTTTTGGCACTCGGACTCAAGCGCGGCGATACCCTCGCCCTTGTCATGGATAATCGCCTTGAATGGACAATGAGCGATCTCGCCGCGCAATTGCTCGGTATTGTGCTTGTTTCGCCCTACAGTACGCTTCCCGCGAATCAGATCGCCTACATCGTTCGTGACTCCGGCGCGAAAGCCTTGATTTTCTCCGATGCCAAGCAAAAGGCGAAAATGGGGACGGTCAAAGAGGAATGTCCCGATCTTCAATATCTGATCGCCCTCGAAGGCGAACCGGAACACCTCGAACACGAAGGGATGCTGCTCTTTTCAACACTCATCGAACAGGGCAAAGCACATTCGGTTTCGGATGCGGAACTCGATGCCCTTAGCAAGGAAGTGGATGCCGACGCCATCGCAACCCTGATCTACACTTCGGGAACGACAGGCGACCCGAAAGGCGCGATGCTGTCCCATGCCAACGTGCTTCAACTGCCCGATTCGGTTGTCGAAGAACCCGTTGCCGAACTCCATCCGGGCGATGTATTCCTCTCCTTTCTGCCCCTTAGCCATATCACTGAGCGCGTCGGCGGGCATTATCTGCCCCTGCGTGTCGGGGCGTGCATTATTTATTCACAAGGACTGGCCTCGTTGGGAGACGAGATCACCAAAACTGTGCGCCCGACCTGTATGCTGTGCGTGCCGCGCCTGTTCGAGAATATGTATGAGAAATTCCACGACGCGCTGGCAAAATCCGAAGGGCGCAAAAAACAGATCGCGGAGTGGGCAATTGGCGTCGGTCTGAAGGCTGCTGAAGTGCGTTCGGCGGGCAAATCGCCGGGATTGCTGCTCGTTCTGCAATATGCGATTGCCGATAAACTCGCCCTGTCTAAAATTCGGACGGCGGTCACGGGGGGCAATCTGCGGTTTGTAGTTTCCGGGGGCGCACCGTTGGATCACAAAATCGCCGCGTTCTTTTTGGGGATCGGCATCCAGATTTTAGAGGGATACGGACTCTCCGAAGCCAATATCATTGCGATCAACCGTCCGGGACGGCAGCGGATCGGAACTGTCGGCAACATCATGCCGCACTGCGAAGTCAAAATCGCCGACGATGGCGAAATACTCATGCGCGGACAAGGCAAAATGCTCGGCTATCTCCACAAGCCCGATTCCACCGCTGAGGCGATTGACACGCAAGGTTGGTTCCATACGGGCGATATCGGCGAACTTTCCGCCGACAACTATCTCAAAATCACGGAGCGCAAAAAAGATTTGATTATCCTGACAAATGGGAAAAAGGTCGCGCCGCAGCCTATCGAGGCGGAACTCAAGCAAAGCCCCTATATCGGCGAAGCGGTTTTGTTCGGTGACAAGCAGTCCACCGTAATGGCACTGCTGGTTCCGGCGTTCGATAAATTGCTGGCATGGGCGAAGTTGCAGGAATTGCCGACAAATGATATTCCGGCGTTGCTGGCGGATACGGCAGTTCAGAAACTTTACCGTGCTGAAATCGAGCGCACAACGCCCCACCTTGCCGATTACGAGAAGATCAAGCGGTTTAAGATTGTCGCGAAGCCGTTTGGGATCGAGTCGGGTGAGTTGACTCCGACGCTCAAGGTCAAGCGGAA
>CAZPZP010000460.1:0-4191 GCA_964591025.1 uncultured Chthonomonadaceae bacterium | reverse complement strand
TCAAAACAGAATCCTTTGTTATCAATTCGCCAATTTACGCGCAACTCCTTCGTATAATAGCGTATCCCAAGCATGAGAAGGTCAACAAGAGCGTAACCTCTGCGTCTCCTTGCCGTCTCACTCTTCTGGAATACATTTGCACTGAATCGAGGAGCCTTTTTACTATGTCTAACGAACCTTCCGCATCGGCAGCCCGCCGGAAACTGCGGCGGAAGTCTCGCTTCCTGCCCACCGTAATTGTACTTGCCGCCCTTGTTGGAGGCTATTATTGGTATACCGCGAAAAATAAGCCTGCTTCGGACAAAGACGGTACGATGATAACGGACGTTGTCACGCGGGGCGATCTGGTTGAGAACGTCAATGCAACAGGAAGCATCGCCGCGCAGACCGGCGCACAGATCAAAATCGGGGCGCAAGTCTCAGGACGAATCAAGCGGCTCTATGCCGATGTTGGGAGCCGCGTTAAAGCCGGGCAAGTGATTGCCGAACTCGACCTGCCTGACCTTCGCGCCCAAGTTCAGCAGTCCGAAGCCAATGTGCAAGCCGAACGCGCCCGCCTTTCTCAACAGGAAGCCAACGTGTCGCTACAACGCACCTTGCTTGACAACGCGATCATTCAGGCACGCGCCTCGAAACGCGCCTCCGAAGCCCGTCTGACAACAACCCGAGCGTCCGAACGCTTGCAAGTCGCTCAAACGCCGACGAATATCCGCCGCGCCGAAGCGGAACTCTCTCGCTCGAAAGCCGCGCTGACATCAGCACGAGTCAATTTCGCGCAATTGGAAACCAGCGCAAAAGTTCAACTCGCTACCTCTAATGAATTGATTAAACAGGCGCAAGCCAACGCCAATAACTCTGCACTCAATCTTGGACGGCTACGCAAACTGCTAACCAGCGGCTTTGTGGCAGCAGGAATTGTAGATACTGCGGTTGCCACCGATGCAGTCAATCAGTCGGGAGTCGCCACTGCCCAGCAGAATGCCGAACTGATTCGCCAGCAAACAACTGCCGCCATCGAAACGGCACGCAACAACGTCAGTCAAGCCGAGCAATCCGTCGATTCCGCCCAAGCCGCTCTGGAATCTTCCAAAGCCGGAACCTATTCGGACGCCGCCCGCAAAGCCGACGTGAACGAAGCCAACGCACAAGTGGCACGCGCCGAAGCCGATCTGCAAACCGCCATCGCTAACCGCCAGCAAATGACACAGCGCGAAAAGGAAGTCGCCGCCGCTCGGCAAGCGGTGCGTGCCGCAGAGGCGCAGCTCGATATTTCCCGCGCCCGTCTCGACTATTCCTATATTCGCTCGCCTATTTCCGGCACGGTGTTGCAGCTTGCCGCACAGCAGGGCGAAACGCTTGCCGCCGGTCTGTCCGTGTCTACGCTGATTATTGTTGCCGACCTCGATAAACTCGAAGTTACGGCGTCCGTTGACGAGACCGACATCGGCAAAATTAAGTTGAAGCAACAAGCCGAGATCACCATTGACGCGCTTCCCGGCAAACCGCTCGAAGGCAAAGTCACGAAAATTGCGTCCGGTTCGACGGTGCTTCAAGGCGTCATCACCTATGCCGTGACGCTTGCCTTTACCAAAAAGCCCTCGATTCCGCTCAAGCCCGATATGACCGCATCGGTCACTATCGAAACGGGCAAGAAGACGGGCATTCTCCTGATTCCTTCCGAAGCCGTGAAAGTGGGAACCAAGGGCGCGACGGTCAATATCCCCATCAAAAAAGACGACAAAGACGATGTCGAACCGCGCCCCGTTAAAACCGGAGCCAGCGACGGCGTTAGAACCGAAATTCTCGAAGGCTTGAAAGAGGGCGAGAAAATCGTTCTCGCCGGTTCCAACAACAAGCAACGCGGGGGCGGCGCACCCAATCCCTTCGGTCCGCAGCAGCAAGGGCGCAGCGGCTCCGGTGGAGGGGGCAGACGATGATCGCCGCCGAAATGTTGGAGAAGCATCCGGGCGCACGCCCCGACGTAGAGCAGCCCATGTTGCGACTGCGCGATATTCGCAAGGTCTATGTCATGGGCGATCAGGAAGTCCACGCGCTCGACGGTCTCGATCTCGACATCTATATGGGCGAATTCGTCGCGATTATGGGACCGTCGGGATCGGGCAAATCAACGCTGATGCATATCATCGGCTGTCTCGACGCGCCAACATCGGGTTCCTATCAGCTCGATGGAATCGAAGTTGCGGACATGGACGACTATGAACTTGCCCATATCCGCAACCGCAAAATCGGGTTCGTGTTTCAAGGGTTTAATCTTTTGGCGCGAACGTCGGCATTGGAAAATGTTGAACTGCCGATGCTTTACGGGCGCAAAAAAGATCGAACTGAGCGGGCAATCACGGCGTTGGAGCGTGTCGGGCTTGGGTCGCGCATTGATCATAAGCCGAACCAACTTTCGGGAGGACAGCAGCAACGTGTGGCGATTGCCCGCGCTCTGGCGTCCGAACCTTTGCTGATTCTTGCCGACGAACCGACCGGAAATCTTGCCAGCGTGCAGAGTGAGGAGATCATGCAGATTTTCCAAGAACTCAATGCCGAAGGCATCACGATCATCATGGTCACGCACGAGCCGGAGATCGGCAAACATTGCAAACGTACCGTGATTATCCGTGATGGGCAGGTCGTTGCGGATACGCCTGTCACCGAACGGGTCATGGCAACGGATATGCTGCGGCAGTTGGAAGAAGAAAAATCGGGACTGGCGAAACTGCTTCAATCGAAAAAAACCTGAGTGGGTGATTGGGTTATTAGGTCGTTGGGTTATTGGGACAATGCAAAGAGAGCGAGCGCATTTGTTTTTAATGACCCCATGACCTACCGACCCAACGACCTAAAGAATAGAAACACCTATGGGTATCTTTGAATCTATACGGGTCTCCTTACGCGGACTCGTCAGCAATAAACTCCGAACCATGCTCACCATGCTTGGGATTATTATCGGCGTGGCAGTCGTGATCATTGTGGTCGCGATAGGGCAAGGGGCAACCAAGCGCGTCACCGAGGCAGTCAACTCGCTCGGCACGAACCTGCTGACGATACGTTCTGGCTCATCGCGAATTCGCATGACGGCGGCTATCGCCAAGGCGGCGGCAGAAAGCGATGATGCTAAAAAGCAAGCGGCGGCGTCTCCGAATCGCTTGACGCTTCAAGATGCCCGCATGATCGCCAAGAACTTCCCGAAGACAGTGGAAGCGGTGGCTCCGCAAGTGCGCGGCAATCCGCAGATACGTTTTGGGAGTACGGATGCCTCGACAAGCATGATTGGAACCAATACAGATTACCCTTACGTGACCAATACCGAGGCGGCGATTGGACGCTGGTTTACGGATTATGAGGTTGACGGCAGTATGAAGGTCTGCATTGTCGGGCGAACTATTGCAGAAAAACTGGTGGGTAATCCCGATGCCGATATGACCGGGCAAACCATTCTTGTCAATCGCCAACAGTTCAAGATCGTCGGCATGATGGCGGCGAAGGGCGCGACGGCGTGGGGACAGGATCAGGACGATACGATCATTATTCCCATCACGACGGCGATGCGGCGCGTTCTTAATCGTCAGTCGCTGGAGACGATCTCGGTGCGGTGTGTCAGTCAAAAACTCATGCCGCTCGCCCAAGAACAAATTTCGACATTCCTGCGAAACCGCCACAAATTGCAGCCGCCGTTTCCCGATAATGACGATTTCCGCATTTTCAGCCAAACCGAACTGATGGAGCGACAACGCAGCGTCACCGATACGATGACCTCGCTCTTATCTATTGTGGCGGTTGTCTCGCTGATCGTCGGCGGCATCGGCATTATGAATATCATGCTGGTTTCGGTTACGGAGCGCACTCGCGAAATCGGTATTCGCAAGGCAATCGGCGCGACGCCTCGCGACATCATGGCGCAGTTCCTCATTGAATCGGTGATCATTTCGATCATTGGCGGCATTATTGGGGTTGTTGTCGGCATCGGGGGTGCGGCACTGCTGGCAAAGGTTGGCGGCTGGAACACCATTGTCGACCAAACGGCAGTACTGATGGCAGTCGGTGTCTCTGCGGGCGTCGGGGTTTTCTTCGGTATCTATCCCGCCTCGAAAGCCGCCGCACTGCATCCCATCGAAGCCTTACGGTTTGAATAGACCTCTTGCAAGAGTACAGCGAAATGAATTTCTCGTGCAGGTCTCGTTC
>CAZPZP010000459.1:0-4196 GCA_964591025.1 uncultured Chthonomonadaceae bacterium | reverse complement strand
GAACGCCCCCTGCACGAGAAATTCATTTCGCTGGACTCTTGCAAGAGGTCTATTAAAAAACAGGGCGCGGCAAGCCGAGAGTTGAGAAAGAAAGTGCAGGGCAGTGTCATGGAGGAGGAAGCAACGGAGACCCGATATTATGCGTTCAGTGGTCGCTCGACAGTGCTGAACCGCGTGGAAATTCTGCTCCGCTATATCGAAAGAACGGGTGAGCGGGGCGTGATTCGATTGTTCAGTGCGTTTGTGGACGGGCGGCATGGAGCGCAGGTTCAGGTCAGAGTTTTGGCGAGTCAGGGCGGCGAAGAGACTGCGGGCGGGCGGTTGCCCCTGCTCGCCGATGAGAGCGTGGATCAGCCGCATTATGTGGTGGATATTTTGACGCCGAGGGATTAGGGGTTGGGTCGTTAGGTCGTTGGGTCATTCGAGGAGGAGAAGCATGGGGAATGTGACGTTTGTATTTACGGTGCGGGACAGTACGACTTCGCCGGCGGGGACGCGCAAAACGGGACTGACGCCGACATGGGTGCATCTCAAGCGGTTGAGTGATAATTCGGTCATTACGCCCACTCCGGCATTTGCGGAGATTGGACAAGGGCAGTATAAGTTCACGTTCGATGCAGAGAGTATCGGCGAAGCGATAGGGCAGATCGATGCAGGAAGCGGCTTAACGGCTCCGGCAGATCGCTATATTGATGTGCTGCTGACCAGCGAGCGCAGCCGCTTGTTTTATAGTTTGCCGGTAGAAACACCGGGCGGCGATGGTGGCTTGGCGATTATGGATGGTTCAGGTCAGGTGGCGGCACGCATCACGGACTATGCGACGGATCAATCACCGGAATCGCGGATACTGCTCTCTCCGACTTATAAATTGGCAACGGATTCGCAGGGGCGCGTCTTGCTCAATCTCACGCAGACGATTCCTGCGACGAACACGGCTCAAACCGTCGGCGATTCATTGAATGCGGCACGAGCGCAGGGTTTCGGCAAATGGGTCTTGTCAGGAACGAGTTTGACCTTGTTCGCGGCAGACGGAACAACGGTTGTTCGGACGTTTATCCTCGACAGCGGTACGGCTCCGACACAACGCATTTAAGAAGGGAAGAAGAGGAGAAAAAACCAATGCGGTGATCCACGAAAGAACACGAAAAAGACACGAAAACAATTCACGAATGCATCCTAAAAAAAGATTGTTGAATTGTCCTTGTGTTCCCTGTGTCCCCTGTGGTTCTACTTCTCCTCTTCTTCCAAAGGAGGTGAGGCTGATGGGAAGCGTGATAATAGTAATGGGGCTGATCAGTAGGTTTGTGATGACGTGCGGGTATGGCGGCGCAACAGGGATGACGACGCTGGATTTGGGGCGGACTGTGGGAACGGGCGACGGCGCGAAGTTGAAGGGAAGCACGGAGACGACAAGCGGCGGTGGTATCGGGTAGGTTTTGCAAGGAAAGAGGGGAGCGAATTATGCCGGATGGATTTGTCAAGTTGCGGAAGGGCGAGAAGCGTCCGGTTTATGGACAGGTGACGATGTTGACCGGAACGCTGACAGTGGCAGGGACGCCCGCGCCAACAGCGACATTGTACGGTGCAGATGGAAATATCGTGCCGGGGTTCAGCGCGACAGCGGTGTCAGGATACGATTCGGGGGCAAGAACGGCTCCGCGTGTGTGGCTGCTATTGAATACGGCGGGCTTGAGCGCGGGGTTCTATACGCTGATGTTTGTGTTCACGGGCAATGGCTCGGATGGCTCTTCGCGTATCTATGAACCGAATGTAGGAGTGCAAATTCTGGCGGAGACGGAGTAAAAAGGATGAAGGATAAAAGTTAGGGGGTGTTTTGCTTGGGAGGAGACAGGGCGGAGAGAAGGAGGAGAAAGGCGGAGAGGGCGAGGAAGAATGCAACAGTGATGACGCCGGAATCCTTGAAAATCAGGGCGGAAACGGCAGTTGCGAGAAAAGCGGGCAGGGCGCGGCGTATCCACGAGGCAGGCGGACTGGCGACGGTCAGAACGGAGCGGAAGCGGCAATAGCCCAAAAATCCGGCGAGCGAGAGTGCGGCAAGGATTGCTAAGAACGCGGGCATGAGGAATAGGCGCAGGTTCATAGCGGCTTTGCGGGTGGCGATTTCGAGCAAATAGCCCGCATTGTTTTGGTTGGCGGCGGTTCGCAAGGCAGTGCCAAAATGCGAACCGCCGCCGTTTTTTTGTGTCGGGAGAAGGAACGCTTCGAGGCTTCCGAACGCGAATGCAAGCAATAAGCCGAAAATGATGCAAACGAGAGCGAGTTTCCATGTCGGACGGCGTTCGTAGAGAATGGCGGTTCCGACGCCGAACCCTGTGACGCCCGCTACGAGACTGCCCGCGTTTGCTCCCAATCCGACCCAGCCGAGAACAAAAAGAGTGCCAACCCAAGAGAAAATGATGAGAAGGCGCGTGCGCTGCGTGAGAGTTTCACGGTTATCGAGGGCAAGAAAGGTTCCGGTGAGAACGAAGGCAAGCAGGACACCGAGATACTCGTTGCCGATTCCATAGTAGCGGATACCGGAAAGCGCGTAGCCACTGAGAAGCGAGTCTTTGAGAAGCGTTTGCCCTGAAAGTATATCGCCGAGAATCAGAATGATATTGATAGCGGCAATGAGAACGGGCAATTTGCGATGGGTGAGGCGAGCGAGAATTAGGGCGAGAACCGTGAGGGCAAACTGCCACGCAACGATTCGCAGGGCGTATTCCCAAAAGGTTGGCGGAACGAGAAGGGGCGCGAGCAGAAGCGCGGCAGGAAGAAAGAGAATGGGAACCAAGCCGAGAACCAACCAGCGCGGCGATTGCGAGCGTAGAAACAGAAGCAGGAAATAGAGAGCGAACACGATGGCGAAAATGGGCATGACGCGGTGAAGTACCTGATCGTTGAGTTGAGCAATATAGTCGAGGCGCGACAGGGCGGCAAGGCGTTCGGCGGTATGGGTAGATTTGAGGACGGTGGCGGGCTTACCGATCATCACGGGCGGGGCGGCAAGATTGAATACGTCGAGGATTGTCGGGGCGATGTCGGTGTTGGCGATCAATCCGGGCGTGCGGGTTGTCGCCGAAGTAAACAAGCCGGGCGGAAAATCGGGTCCGGCAGCCAGAACGGGTGTCAGGCGGTTTTGCGTCTCAGGTGGGCGCGGCGACACGATGAGAATATTGGGATGAACACTTTCGATGTGTTTCAGATTTTCTTGAAGCAAGTAGAGAAACAGGTCGAGCGTGGCAGGTTCGCGCAGCATGATCACGGTAAAGGAAGCAAAATTTTCATAGGCAAATTGCGCCAACCGGAGCGGATCATCACGTTTGCCAGAGAGAGCAGTCGGGTCAGGGCGGAAAATATCAAATCGTCCAACTGTTTCGCCATAAGTGTTCATCATGAGAAGAGCAGCGGTGCGCTGAGGAATATCCGTATCGATATTGCCGAGCAGCATTCCTCCTCCGGCTCTCCCATAGTACAGAAGGTGTCCGAGAGACTGCTCTACAATGCCGCGACGCTTGAGGGAAGCAATGTTGAGATGCACAATGGCTTGATTGTCTACGAGAACCCGTCTGCCGTTGAACGTATGAGAGCCGGTGCGTCGTGCAAAGAGGGTCAGCGCGTCGCCGCGTTCGGTTAAAATATGTTCGTTATGATTGGCGGCGAACGCATCGGCGGGTTCAGCGGGCAGTCGCTGCCCCGTTGCCAATGTGAGCAATGCGGAAACATTGTCACGTTTGCCTGTAACAGTACAGTTCATCAGAGCAATGCTGCCACGCTCTGCGAACTCGCGCAGATGGGGATACTGACCGCTTGCAATGTCATCCCATGTCATGCCGTCGCACAAAAGCAGGAAAAGGACTTTTGTATCGTCAGAGCGATGCGTATCCTGTGCAAGAGCGGGGCGCAATAAAAGCAAGAGACAAAACCAGAGAAAATAACGGGCGTGCAAAAGCGGCTTACACACCCGAAACTTTTCAATGATTGCCTGAATGCGTTGTCTCATCATAGTCTCATTATACCAATGCAAGAGCCGAGACGTTATGAATTGTTTTTCGTGTTCATTCGTGGATCAGAATTGCATTAGACCTCTTGCAAGAGTCGGGTACAAGAACGTACCCGACTCAAAAACAGCCGTCCTGCGGACGAAATTCCCTTGCCCTATCGAGTGCGAAGCACGGCACGGCGGAACGAGACCT
>CAZPZP010000458.1:2442-4199 GCA_964591025.1 uncultured Chthonomonadaceae bacterium | reverse complement strand
GTCTCGTTCCGCCGTGCCGTGCTTCGCACTCGATAGGGCAAGGGAATTTCGTCCGTAGGACGGCTGTTTTTGAGTCGGGTACGTTCTTGTACCCGACTCTTGCAATAGGTCTTTTGCCTACCGTGCATTTTTCTGCATATAATCGCTTAATATTGCCGTTTTTGTGGCGAATTACCTCTTTGGCAGGTACAATTTGCCCTGATTCATGGGCGTCGTCTCCCTATTGCGGAGCATCACAAAGGGGAATAGTGTGACATTTGAGGAAGCGATTGCCTACATGGGCGGTCTGTTGCGGTTCGGATGGAAACTTGGTAACGAGCGATTCGAGGAGTTGTGTGCGCGTTCTGGCAACCCGCAACAGCATTATCCCATCCTGCATATTGCCGGAACCAAAGGCAAAGGTTCCACAACGGCACTGGCGGCGGGCATTCTGACGGCGAGCGGCTATTATAAAACCGGCGCGTATTTTTCACCTTATGTGTATGATGTGCGCGAACGGGTTCAGGTTGACGGCGCATTGATTCCCGAAGCCGATTTTGCGCGATACGTTGCCGAAGCCGTGCCTCATATCGAGGCTCTTGCCGCAACGGAACTCGGACAAACCACAGAGTTCGAACTCAAAACTCTGATCGCTTTTCGGCACTTTGCAACACAAAAAGTAGATTATGTGTGTCTCGAAGTCGGACTTGGCGGGCGGCTTGACGCGACCAACGTCGTCAAGCCAACAGTCACGGCGATCACCAATATCGGCTTGGATCATATGGATAGGCTCGGCAATACCCATGCCGAAATCGCAGGAGAAAAAGCGGGCATCATCAAATCCGGCATTCCGTGCTTCACGGGAACCGATCACCCCGACGCCCTCGCTGTCATCGCACGCATCGCCTACGAACGTAACGCGCCCTTGATTCGCGTCGTTCCGCACACCGACCTGACCCCAACACTCGGCGAAGTGCGCTATCGAGCCGACCCAAGCGATCCGCAATCGGGAACCGTCTCTGTCGCCACGCCAAACCAAATTTACCCCAATGTTTTCGTAGGAATGCACGGAGAATATCAGCGGGCAAACGCCGCATTGGCACTCGCCACCGTCGAGGAATTGCTCGCCCGCACAGGCAAAACACTCACTCTGGAGGAGGCGCAAAAAGGCTTGGCGGAAACGCAACTTCCCGGACGCTTCACCATTCTCAAACGCGCCGATGGCAAAACGATTATCATGGACGGGGCGCACAACGCAATGGCGGCAGAAGCCCTTCGCGCTCCCCTCCAAAACTATCGCGAAACCCACAATCTCAAGCGGGTATTTCTCGTTTTCGGAATGCTGCAAGGTCACGAACCGCACGACGTTTTGGCGCAGCTCGCCCCGCTTTCTGACCAGATTTTCGTCTGCCAACCCGACTGGAAACGCGCCCAGCCTGCCGAAGAGGTCGCCGCTGTCGCCCGCACCTTTACGCCTAATGTGGAGACGATTCCCGATGTCAAGTCTGCTGTTCGTGCCGCCCTTGCCGCCGCCTCGCCCAACGATCTCATCATAATCACTGGCTCCTTCTATACTGTCGGTGAAGCCCCGCCCGACTTTCTCCATCAAATTTGATCCACGAAAGAACACGAAAAAGACACGAAAACAATTCACGAACAAATAACCACAACGGACACGACGAACACAACGAAAAGTACAGAGATTCTATTATTGATTCTCTGTACTTTCTCTATCTCTCGATAATTTGGATTGTCTTCTTTCGTGTTTTTTTCGTGTT
>CAZPZP010000458.1:0-2342 GCA_964591025.1 uncultured Chthonomonadaceae bacterium | reverse complement strand
TTTCGTGTTCTTTCGTGGATCAAGGATACGCTATTCCGGCTTGGTTGTAGTTGCGGATCAGGATCAGCAGGTCGAAAATGTCATTGGAGCCGTCGTTATTGAGGTCGGCGGGTTCGGAGTAATTGCCGATGCCTTGACGCTGATTATAGACGGCGATAAGGAGGAGCAGGTCACCTATATCCACGCGATTGTCGTTGTTGATATCACCATTGACGAGAGTTGTTGTAATGCCGCTCACATCGCCGTTCGTGGTGTTGACTGGCGTTGATTTGGCGAGTGTGGTGTCGGCTTTAATCCAAACAACGGCGTCTACCTTGCGCGTGATAGAGGCGCGAAAGGTTCTGTCGGCGTTCAGAATGGCGGAGGCATGGAAGCGGGGCGTTCCATCTCGCGGCACAAACAGCAGGGTCAAAATGCGGGTTGCAGGATTGGACAGATCGCCGATAGTCGCTTGTCCGCTGACAGTAATTACCGTCTCTTTGGCACGGCGCAGGTCAATGTTGTCCCATGCCGCCGCATTTCCCGCGCCTCCGCCTGTCTCATTTCCGCCGACAAAGAGACGTAGCGCGTCAGGCAAAACATTTCCGCCTGTTATTCCACCCTTGAGATAGAGTCCCGGATAGCGCAGGTCGAGCGTATTGGTCGTAAAGTCGAGCAGCCCGACAGAAAGCACAATGTTTTTGGCGAAATCGAACGTGATATAGACCCGATACCATTGATTGGCATTGAGATTGCTGAAAATGCCGTTCGGCTTGAGGATGACCGGCTGGTTGGCTGCGGAGAACCCGCGAAATGCCGCGCTGTATTTGCTGGAATTGACCGTACCGTTCCACAAACTCAGTGCCGAAAACGTTGCTGTCGTATCGGGTTGAAGCGAGACGCTGGCGGCAGTCGGGGGCAATGTCGTGCTGCCCAAAAACTTGACCGCCATATCGTAGGAGAGAGTCCACTGCGTTCCGGTGATGAGGTCAATGCTGTGTTGAGCGCGAACGAACGGAAAACTGGTGGTGCTGATGCCGCCGAAAAATGCGCCATTCGCATTGGTAAACGGGCTGACAGGCAAACCAAACGGACTGCCCGTGTAGGTATAGGCACCGAAATCGCCGCTTCCCGAAATCGGATTTGTCCAGCCGTCCTGCCCTGTCAGAATAGTTCCGGCGGCTGAGACGGTATAGATTGGAGGTTCGGCTTTGGCGGCGAATTGGGCGCGTGCCGCTGATTGCGCCCCGCTCCATAATGTTAACAGTAACAGCGTATTTTTTGTTTGCGTTTTCACTTTACCCCTCCCCAGCCCTCCCTTTTATCAAGGGAGTCAGCCGCTCTTCCTTTTAGACTGTTTCTGTCTCTAAATTGAGCCACGCGGTTTCGGCGTCGGTGAGTTTGAGTTCGAGGGCGGGCAGACTGGAATCCAACTCCTCGACGTTCGCCGGACCAAACAGCGCGAAAACCGGAAATTTCTGATGCAAGACCCATGCCAGCGCGACGTTATTGGCAGAAACGCCTCGGTCTGCGCCCAATTCCGTTGCACGCTTGAGGCGTTCCCAATTATCGGGGCGATAATAAACGCGCACCATATCGGCGTTGCTGATGTCTTCGGGCGAAAAGCGTCCGGTGAAGAAGCCGCGTGCCTGTGCCGACCATGGGAAAAGTGGCATCTGAGTTTGGGAGTGCCATGCTTTTCCTGCCTCATCGAGTGTGACACATCCACCCCACAAAGGTTCCGTAGATGCGGCGAGGCTCAAATGCGGACTACTCGCGGCGAACCCCTGTAAGCCGTGCTGTGCCGCATAATCGTTGGCGGCTTGAATGCGTTCGACTGTCCAGTTCGAGCCGCCGAATTGGTTAACGTCTCCAGAGATTTTGTGCTTGTTGAGGATGTCCACAATCTCATCAACCGGCACACTGGTATCGTCGCGATGGAGCAGATAGAGATCAATGGTATTGGTTTGGAGACGTTCGAGGCTCTCAGCGATGTCCTGTGCGATGCCCTTGGAATTGACTTTGGAGCCGTTGGCGTCGGGATGTGCGCCCTTGCCGATGAGAAAAATGCTGTCGCGGTTGCCGCGTTCGTGCATCCATTGCCCGACCGCCATTTCGCTTTTGCCGCCGCCGTAGATATGCGCCGTATCTATGGCAGTGCCGCCCGCCGCAACGAACGCATCCAAAAGCGAGTGCGTGCCGTCCATAGTCTCGACATTGCACACCATCGAACCGATCACCAACCGCGACACGGGCTTGTCACTGCCCGCGATATTGCCATAGTCCATTGTTCATTTTCCTTGTCGATTTATTCACTCACCTTACGCACGGCACTCTCAAAATGAGGTCGAAATTCCTCACTC
>CAZPZP010000457.1:0-4204 GCA_964591025.1 uncultured Chthonomonadaceae bacterium | reverse complement strand
CCCTCTCCTGATACCCGAACAAGTTCGGAGGAGAGGGGAGTCCATACACGGATGAATGCGTCTGAAAGACGCTTGTTTTTTCCAGACGGGGGTTTAAAACCTCCGCTGCGAGAGGTGAGTTAGCAATAGAAACAAGCAAAAGCCCTGCCTCAATATTGAGGCAGGGCTTTTGTTGGATGCAATGCGTGGTTTCTCAAAGAGAAAAATTTATTTCCGTGTTCTCTGTGTCTCTGTGGTTCTTATGAATTGTCTCCCCGTGTTCCCTATTTAGCCGCAGTCGCTGGGATCAATGGTTAAAGGGGAAACGATTTGGAGCCGCTTGAGTTCGCTGACCAGTTTGGAAGCGTCCGTCATGATGACACGGGCAAAGCGTTGTGTGTCCGGGTCAGATTTTTTCATCAGGAACGAGGCGGTAGAGCAGAGTGACGCAATGGTTCCCATCAAAACCTCTTCATTGATAAGGTGGCTTGGAAGCAGAGTATCGGCTTGCTCGAACGTCAGGTGATCGCTGAAGGTATCGCCATCGTGAGAGAGTTCGCCGAAATCCATTGCGGAAGCAAAATCGGGTTCCGAGGCAGGGGTAAACTGTGGCTTGACATTTGCGGGAATGCTCGGTAAGGTTCCGACTTGATGATGAAATTCGGGCGCGACGAGGCGTTCGCCGCTGTAATAGGGATCGCCCTCGGAAATCAATCGCCGCTCAATTTCAAGCATTTCGGACTTGATGGAACGATAGAGGGGCGTCTGATCCATATCCTTGTCGGCAGAGACGCCGTAGTCGCCCTTATTGATACCGTAGAACATTGGGTCGGTGGTTGCATAGTTGACGAACATCACCGCGATAAATTTCTGGAAGACTTCTTTATCGAACAGATATTTGCTTTGATAATTTGCGTCTTTTTTGACACTGTAAAGCAGATCGTCGAACAGAGCCACAATGAAAGAACGGGCAGGAAGTTGGACGGCTTCTTCCGCGTTGATCGCTTCGGAGAACTGGTAATGATACAGCAAATCTCTGGTGTTGTCGTGACCTTCGGCTTCTGCAACCGAACTGAACACATTGAGTTTCATCATGGTATCGAGATTGCGGCGCGGATAGCCGCGCTGAACGATGGCGAGGGCAAAACTCTTGAATTCGTTGTAATCGGTTCCCAAGAAGTGAGCGCGGCTGGTGTTGATTTTGTCGTGCAATTCGTTCAGGCGACGGAGCAGATTGCTGCGTGCGTCGTTGATGATCTCCGTCATCTCTTCGCGAATGGGATCGTCTTCAGGAAACAGATCGAGCGTCTCGAACGTGGTGCGGATGACGGCGAAGTCGTTCAAGCCGTCCTCAAGACAGGGATAGGCAATACCAAGCAGCAATTCTTCAGGAATAGATGCAATTGCGTCGGCATTGTGGATGCCGCTTTCCGGCGTCACCAGTGCATAAAATCGGTTGTTGGTTGCGAGGCTCTTAATCAGTGCCACGCGGCGCGGGTCGTTCGGGTTTATACTCATGTTGCTTCTTGCTTGCCTCGTCACTTCACCAGCGTATAGGTCACTCCATAGAAAACATCACCATTCAAACTGTAGGCGCGGACATTCCACTCTTTCGCGACAGGCAAAGAGAGGGAAGCATTCGGGCGATTGCGCCACCATTCCGCCGCGATTCTCAGCCCGGAGCGCAAGCGCACCTGCACTCCCGCAAACGGCGCGTGGAAATAGCCCGTGCCGATTCCCGCACTCCACCTTAACTCTTTGATGAAGCGGGCTTGCCTGTCCGACAAGGGAACGGACTTTCCCGCCGCAATGTAAAACGCCAAACGCTCCAAACCTGTTCCCGTAAGATCACGCACGCCGAACGCAATGGCGGGCGTTGCGCCCAAATCACTCAAAAACGGATATGCCACATTGAAAGAATACCGATTTTTCGTGTCGCGTGCAAAATCGCTGCGGTTGAACTCCAATTCGATGCCGTCCGGTGAGGCGTATTGCGCGAACGCCAGACTTTCGTTGCGGCGATTGGGCGCGATCAGATATTCGAGTTTGACCGAATCTGGTGACAGCAGGTTCCCGTCCGGCGAAAGGATGACGCGGTCTGCCTCAGCAACGCAGGGCAAGAGGCTCAAGAGGAGACCTATTCCTAATAGCACGCGGGCATTGAAAATACCCGGCATGGTGTCCTGCGGACGACTGTCTATTCGGACGGAGCAAACGCGCAAGGAATTGCGTCCGCAGGACGCCCGTCGGAACGACACTATGCCGGGTATTTTCAATGCCCGCATCAAATGTCGTTGCAGATAAAATTTATTCAATAGACGCGACCTTTGGCGGCAGGTTCACGCCATGATTTCGCAGGAAACGCTCGATACGAATCAACGCCTCCTCTAATTTCGTCATCGCCGTTGCATACGAACAGCGCACATAGCCCTGACCGGACTCACCGAATGCGCTGCCGGGAACAAGAGCGACGTGTTCCTCAATGAGAAGCGATTCGGCGAACTCTTCCGAAGTCATGCCGGTAGATTTGATGGAGGGGAATGCATAAAACGCGCCACGCGGTTCGAGACAAGTCAAGCCCAACCGATTCAACCCCGCGACGAAAAACTTGCGGCGATTGTCGTAGTCGGCGACCATTGCCACGACATCGGCTTCGGCGCATTCGAGGGCTTCGAGAGCGGCGACTTGCGCGAGGTGCGGGGCGCACAGCATCGTATATTGGTGAACGCGGGTCATCAACGCCGTGATCGGTTCGGGAGCGCACGCATAGCCGACGCGCCATCCCGTCATGGCATACGCCTTCGAGAAGCCGTTCAGAACAATAGTGCGTTCGCGTGCGCCGGGCAGACTGCCCATGCAGGTATGCGTACCGACATAGGTTAGACGTTCATAAATCTCATCGGAAAGCAGATAAAAGTCGTAGCGGTTCGCGAGTTCGACGAGGGCTTGCAGGTCTTCGCGGGTCTGCACGGAGCCAGTAGGGTTTGCGGGCGAACCGATCAATAACGCTTTGGTGCGCGGTGTAATCGCGGCTTCGATGCGGGCGATGTCAATACGGAAATTCTCTTCGACTCGCGTCGGAACGCTGACTGCAACCCCGCCCGCAAACTCGACTGAGGGGATATACGAGACATAGCACGGTTCGGGAACGATCACCTCGTCGCCGGGGTTTAGCACCACACGCAGGGCGAGATCAAGCCCTTCGGAAACGCCGACAGTGACCAAGCATTCATTGACAGGATCGTAGCGAACATCATAGCGGTTGGCGAGGTCTTCGCAGATGCGTTCTCGCAGAGCGAGCAGCCCGCTGTTGGACGTATAATTCGTGACGCCGCGCTGCAGTGCCGCAATGCCCGCTTCGATCACGCAGGGAGGCGAGACGTAATCGGGTTCGCCGATGCCGAGCGAAATAACATCTTCCATCTGTTGGGCGATGTCGAAAAAGCGGCGAATACCGGAGGGCGGGCAATTGGCGATAACGGTGTTAAGTGGCTTCATAAAAACTCTATCCGGATTCCATACTTACAGACAAATCAGATAAATCTCGTCCATTGCACGTCCGAAGGACGCTTGGCGGCCTGCCATTTCAGACGGGGGTTTAGAACCCCCGCGCTGGCGAATGTACGGAGTTTAAGCGATTTCTCTATAAGAGGGGTTGCTTGTTCTTTTCATCAGGCGTCAATGAAGAGAAGAAATTTTGGAATTCACGGTCACTGCCTGTTCTTAGGATACGATTCATTTCGTCGTATTTTTGCCTCTTTTGCTGTGCCATTGGACTTTGATGAACAGCAATGTGCTTTGTCTCTCGTTTGTATGTGTTGTACTGATAGATACCAACGCCGCCGCCAATGAACATAAAGAGGGACAGAATATTGACAACTCTTGTCGTTTTTGGATTAAGATTTGCCTTGTTTGCCATTGTCTCATGCTCCATCATTATCGAACCGAATCTTGAAATTGTCGCAGCGAGCAGTCAGACTGTTCACTAATTATATCGTAACCATGAAACTTTTGTCAAACTCAAGACGAACGTATACGGTTTGGAACTCTGTCGCCACATAAAATCGGTTTGGTACAGCGTTGGCGCAGTTGGCTTTTCTCACCTATTGATTGCGTGTATAATAACTTTAGTTTCCGGTAAAATGATGTAGACAGAATTTGCAGAAGACCATCGGGGCATTTCTCTGGTAGAGTGAAGTCGCCAAACTTTGCTCAGAAGAAAATT
>CAZPZP010000456.1:0-4210 GCA_964591025.1 uncultured Chthonomonadaceae bacterium | reverse complement strand
AATAACGGCGGTGATTGTCGGGCATGAGGTTCCTCTTTTTTCTGTGATGAGAATATAGAACTCACCTCTCGCAGCGGGTACTGAAAGTAGCCGGAACCCCAAAGTACAAGCGTCTTTCAGACGCACAATTCCTCCAAATCGAAAAGTCTTCGCGTCTGAAAGACGCTTGTTTTTTCCAGACGGGGATTTAAAACCTCCGGTGCGTAACGTGAGTAAAGAATACCTCATGCTCCGGTCACCTCATTTTCTGTAAGGTAGTGAAAGCATGGATTGAATTGGGGGCGAATTTGCATCTGCGGGCATTACTGGAACGCTCGCGCCACGGTGCAGAAGCGGCAAAAGAGGCGTCGGAACGGGGGCGGCGACTCAATCCGGATGATCCCGATTTGGGAAGGCTCCTGCGCGATGTAGAAGATACACTGAAAATTCGTGTTCGATTTCGACTGCCCTTGAAAAGATAATCAAGGGCGAATGCCCTGTTTGCGGGTGTGTTTGCTTTGCGCGAAAGGAATTGTCTTGATTTCTGCCTCGTTGACTTTGCTGATCGTTGCCGCGCTGGCGGCGTCATCTGCCCCCTCTTCGGTTCGGTTGCCGAAAGGGTATGTTTGCTATCGCGCCCCGAAGCCGATTCAGATTGATGGACGCTTGGAGAAATCCGAGTGGCACGCCGCTCCTTGGACAGATTGGTTCGAGGACATTGAAGGAAGTATTCGCCCGAAGCCGCGCTATCGCACTCGCGTCAAAATGCTCTGGGATGATCAGTATTTCTATATCGGCGCAGAGATAGAAGAGCCAACGGTTTGGGCGACACTCACTGAACACGATTCCGTCATTTTTCAGGACAACGATTTCGAGGTATTTATTGACCCGGACGGCGATAACCACGAGTACTATGAGTTCGAGATCAACGCACTCAATACAACGTGGGATTTGCGATTGGTCAAGCCGTACCGAGATGGCGGTCCCGCTCTCAATGAATGGGAGATACCCGGCATGAAATCTGCGATCTTTGTGGACGGTGTTCTCAATAATCCCGATGTGCGCGATAAGGGGTGGTCGGTAGAGTTAGCGTTTCCTTGGAAGGTTCTTGCCGAATATGCCAATCGTCCCACTCCCCCGCATCATGGCGATCAGTGGCGGATTAATTTTTCGCGGGTTGAGTGGGATATCGAGGTTAAAGAGGGCAAAATCACCAAAATCCCCAACCGCCCGGAGCATAACTGGGTCTGGTCACCGCAAGGCATTGTGGATATGCACCAACCGGAACGCTGGGGGTATGTCCAGTTCTCAACGGACGCGCCCGGAAAGAGCCGCTTTCGACGTGATTCGGCGGAACCTGTTCGAGATGTCTTGATGCGAATCTATCACGCTCAACGCGCTTTTTACGCCAAAAACAAACGCTGGGCAGCCTCGCTCGTCGAATTAGGAGAGACCACGCCAAAACTCTCCGGTGTGCGTGAACCCATTACTCTCAACTTGACCGCAGAGGGATATGTCGCCACCGCCCTCTTCACTCCCAACCGCAAAACACAGCAACGCTGGCACGTTCGCCAAGACTCGCGTCTGTGGAAAGAGTAGGGGTGTTGCTCGTTGCACCTATCTGATCTATTCACTCCGCTGTGAAGAGTTTCGCAATCAGGCGTTAGGTTGATACAACACCAGCGAAATGAAAAACTATCCGGCAAAAAGATCAGTGAGCCATAGTACAAAAGCGTTTCTGATAGCATTATACTCTAAATTTATGGCGTGAAAGGGGCAGGAGAGGAGACAAGCGAGAGGGCTTTTACGAGGAATTCGTTACTGGTGATGGTGTTGAGGCAACGCGGGGCGAGGCGGTACAGACACTTATTTTATCATCGAAGACCCGAACGCCGAGTCCTTCGCCCAACGTGTTATGATCAAATGGGTGTTCGCGATATAACTCAATCCCCTTGACTCCCTATCGCCGCTCGGATATACTTCACTCACGGTATCTTTCAGAGAAGAGGACACAATGATTACTCGCCTCAAAGTCAACGGCTTCAAGAATTTAGTCAACGTAGATGTGCGCTTTGGAGCATTCACTTGTATCGCCGGATTAAATGGAACTGGAAAATCCAATCTCTTCGATGCTATTCATTTTTTAAGTCTCTTGTCCGAAAAGACATTGATCGAGGCAGCCCTCTCCGTGCGTGATGAGGAGGGAAAATCAGGTGATATTCAGAGTCTGTTTCACCGTGCCAGCGGTTCGTACGGTAAACAAATGGACTTTGAAGTCGAGATGATTGTACCGGAGTCAGGGGTTGACGATTATGGTCAAGATGTATATGCGGCATGGACATTTTTGAGATATAAACTCTCGCTTGGTTATCGCGCCTCAGAATCCATTGGTAGGATAACACTTGAAGTTTTAAATGAAGAACTAGAGCGTATTCCGAAAGAAGCAGTCAAACTACTTTTGTTTCCAAAAAAAGTCGAGTGGGTCAACTCTGTTGTCAAGGGAAGTAAGTCTACCTTACAGAATTATCTTACAACCGTAGACAATGCAGACGATAAACTTCGTAAAGTTTCGCTCCGTCAGGACACTGGTGGACGTTCCGATGGAATCACTCATAAACGCGGCAACCCGACAACAATACCTGCTGCCAATTTACCGCGTACGGTACTTTCCTCTATTAACAGTGCCGAGCGACCCACTGTGCTGATGGCTAAACGGGAGATGCAGTCTTGGCGGCAATTGCGCCTTGAACCCTCCGCGCTCAGAAGACCTGATCGCTTTCCTGAACTTATGTCTACACAAACGGTGACACTTGATGTGGATGGGGGGCATCTCCCAGCGACATTATATCGCCTCTCTCAGAGAACGGATGGTGAGGAGATCAAAAGCGGCATACGGAATCGCCTCTCCGTGTTGCTAGGTGAGATGATTACTATAGAGATTGATGTAGATCATATGCGCCAGCAAATCTCGCTCTCTGCAAAATGGAGAGACGGAACGACGCTCCCCGCCCGCTCACTTTCCGAAGGAACACTTCGCTTTCTCGCGCTCGCCGTTCTGGAACACGATCCGGAAGTTCGCGGCGTCATCTGTTTGGAAGAGCCGGAAAACGGAATCCATCCAGGGAGAGTCAAAGAAATGATTGCTCTGCTCCGACAAATCGCGATGGATACATCTTTGCCTATTGGCAACGATAACCCTCCGAGACAAATCATTATCAATACACATTCACCTAATGTAGTCAAACTCATGGAGGACGATTCAATTTTGTTGGCGGAATCGAGAGAAACGATCTACGAAGGTCAGAGAACGAATCGTGTTGCATTCAGTTGCGTTTCCGGCACATGGCGGAGCGGTATTTCGGGAGCAGAATGTGTGTCTAAAGGCAAATTGTTTGATTACCTTAACCCTGAGCCTATGGAAAATGAACCACAAAAAGACATCATACCCGATAAAAAAGACGATGTTCGCAAGCCCAAATTGATGAAATATCGCACCGACTTGCTTACTTTATCACTCCCTTACGAGGATTTCCATGCCTGAAGTGAAGTATACGTTGCTCACCGAAGGTACAACGGACAAAGCTTTGATTCCCATTATCAACTGGATATTTCGACAACAGAGAAACGATCTTGCTGTCAACTCCGATTGGTCTGATCCGTCTCAATCTTTCACCAAGCCGCATGGATTACTGAACAAAATTCGTTACAGTTTGGATTTTTATCCCTGCGATATTCTTTTCGTTCATCGTGACAGTGACAACAAACTCCCTGAAAACAGACACAAGGAAATCACTGAAGCTTTTGATAAGTGCAAGAGCAACTTACCGTTGATTTGTGTTGTTCCTGTGAAAATGGTTGAAGCGTGGCTCCTTTTTGATGAAACGGCGATCAGGGATTCAGTCGGCAATCCAAACGGGAAAGTGCAACTCGATTTGCCCCAAATAAGCCAATTAGAAGCACTGACAAATCCCAAAGAAGTTCTGCGAAACGCTTTGACAACAGCGAGCGAACTCACAGGGCGAAGAAAAAAGGACTTCGGAAATGCAGAGACGCTCGTCCAACTTTCACAACTGATAGAGGACTATTCTCCCTTACGGCAACTCTCCGCTTTCCAACGACTTGAAAAAGAGATAAAAGCCTATATTGCAACAATATGATGAAAGGGTTCATGAGACGAGCGAAAGGGCTTTGGCGAGGACTTCGTCCACGGTAATCGCGTCGAGACAGCGGG
>CAZPZP010000455.1:0-4218 GCA_964591025.1 uncultured Chthonomonadaceae bacterium | reverse complement strand
ACGAGGTGGAAGGAATTTGGGGGCAAGTCCGGGTACAAGAACGTACCCGTCTAAAGTACAGACGTCCTACGGACGATGCAATTATAAGTCGGTAGACTCTTTAGGAAGTTTCAGCAACAGATAGGTTTTGCTCGAAGCGTAAAAGTGGCAGTCTGTTCGTCCGTAGGACGTCTGTACTTTAGACGGGTACGTTCTTGTACCCGGACTTGCCCTCAATTTGACTCACCCCCGATTGCGCGGAGCAGAAAGAATTGTTTTTATTGCGATGGGACAATCTCGTAATCGAGCGGGAATAATTCGGCGGCTCGTATCGGGTAAAGTGCCGCCGCCGTTTCAGCCCCCTCTCAAACAGCAATGGTTCCTTCTGCGCGTCCGTGTGCAAAAGCGAAGCATCCTCACCGACGGCATTCAAGGGTGCAGTCGGCTCCTCTGCGAGACATCAGGGCGAAACGGCAGCCGGCAGAACGAAGGAACTCCGCGTTTCGGCTGTCTCCAGTTGACACACCTGCGCGAAACTTTCCTCGTCGTTTTCCGCGTTCCTTCCGTGGTCAGCGAACACCTTTAATTATCGGCACGCTTCCGGCAATTCTTTCGGCTTCGTGACAAAAATCAGCGCGTATTCCACAAAACGATACGCACTGCAAGCAAAAATGCTCTCAAACTTGTCGGATTTTTTTACCATGACAAACGAAACCTCTCTGCTTCTTGCCCTGCTGATGGGGTTAGTTGCCCTGCTTTACTCTTCTGTCGGGCATGGCGGCGCGTCCGGCTATTTGGCGACGATGGCACTCCTCAATGTCCCTGCTACTGTGATGAAGCCGACGGCTTTGGTTCTCAATCTGGTGGTGGCGTCGGTGACTTCGGTTCAGTTTGCGCGTGCGGGACATTTTCGCGGCAAGTTGCTGCTCGCTTTTATCATTGCAATTCCGTTCGCTTTTGGGGGCGGCACGATCACTCTGCCGACAAATCTCTACAAGCCGCTCGTCGGAATTGTTCTGCTGTATTCGGCGTTCCGTCTCTTTGGAAAATCTGCCGCGCCGGAAGAGGATGAAGTTCGTCCCGTTCCTCCTATGGCGGGTGTAGCGTGCGGTTCGGTGATCGGATTGCTCGCAGGTTTGACCGGAACAGGCGGCGGGATTTTTCTCAGTCCTCTCTTGCTGTCTCAAAAATGGGCGACATTGCGGCAAGCGGCGGGTGTGGCGTGCGTGTTTATTTTGGTGAATTCGGCGGCGGGCTTGGTCGGGCATCTCAGCAAGGTGCAAGGGCTGCCGAGTGTGCTGCCATTATGGGGCGGGGCGGTTTTTGTCGGCGGCGCAGTTGGTTCCTATTTCGGCAGTGCGCGTTTGCCCGTAGATCATCTCAAACGCTTGCTCGCCTTTGTGCTGATTATCGCGGGCGGCAAACTGCTGTTCGGCGGCTGAACAAAAATCCCCCAACGAAGTTTCGCAGGAGGATTTTTGCACTGGGTTATAAGTTGATAATTAAGCGTTTGTCATCGCATCGAACGGAATCAATCCCAAGCGTGCGGCGCGGCGAAATGCCTGAACGCGGTTGTTGACTTGCAGTTTGTCGTAGATATTCGCGAGATGGAAATCTACCGTGCGCTTGCTGACATACAGCAGATCGGCGACTTCTTTGCTCGATTTGCCTTCGATAACAAGGGTCAGGACTTCGACTTCGCGCTTGGTCAATTTGATCGGCTCGGCTGCCGGTTGAGTATCGTGTATTGTTAAATCGCTCATGGGTTGCTCCTTCTGCGGCGGCACTCACTTCCTGTTTGTTCCGCCTTCACAGAAATCATTCCATGACCTCGTTTTTCTCTCACCGTCAGTTTTTACCGGGTTGCTATGGTTTGTACCAGAATCACGCATTGGTACGAGGATGACCGTTTGCCCTCTCAAACACTCGCTTTTCAGTGACGAAACGTCGTCCAAATGCCCTGTCTACCAACAGTGGCTTCAGCATCGAGGCGATAGCGTTCCGCGCTCCCCGACATATTCGGCTGATAGAATCGGACTTTCTCGAACCCGTATTTTGTGCCATTGGGCGCGATCTCTTTCTGTGCCAATTCCGAGCTGACATAAGGATCGTCCGTCGTCATGTAAATCTCAAGAACCGCCTGATCGTCTGGCGCGGGACGAACCATGATAATAAATTGATAGTTATTCCGCAAAAGGGCGTAGAACGGAGCGCGTTGTTCTTCGGTTTGCTCGTAGGAGCGGCGTTCGGTACTGCGCGGCGGCTCGATAGGCGGTTGGGTCGGTGGGGCATCGGGTCGGTGGGCAATTGGGTTGTTAGGTTTTTGGGTCATTGGGTCATTGGGCGATTGGGTCGGTGAGTCGGTAGGCAACTGGGATTTTTCTCCCCCTCTTTGGGGAAGGAGCAGGGGCGTTGCAAAGCGCAAAATGAGAAAGACAGTCAGCACAGCGATAACAATGAATGCAACGGCTCTGCCCATCGGTTTTGCTCTATTCCGTCTTGCCGAGGAGCGCGTTTTCGCCCTCGATCCAGTAGGTTCCATCGGGGCAGGTTTCGCGCTTCCAGATCGGCACTTGCTCTTTGAGAGTGTCAATACACCAGCGACACGCGGCAAACGCTTCGGCACGATGAGGCGTCCCAACAACGACGGCGACACTTGCCTCCCCTATCGCCACACGTCCCACCCGATGCTGTATCGCGACGGCGGCGTTCCACTGATTTTCGGCTTCCTCGGCGATACGCTGTAACTCCTTCTCTGCCATTGGAACATAGGCGTCATATTCGAGATACGCGACTTCGCGCCCGCGTGCTTGTCGGCGGGTCTGCCCGATAAACACACAGACCGCGCCATGCGCCGCATCGGAGACATATCGCTCCAACGCTTCGATCTCAATCGGCTCTGAAGCGATCCGAATCCATGCCAATTAAACGATGCCTCCTTGCGATTTTTCTACTGTTCGGTAGCCCTGAGCTGGGTGACTAATTTGTTCTGGATAACGATACTCCAAGAGATTGGCGGCAACCATTGGACTAATGTAATGATTTTGCAATGATTTTTGGTTTCGTCCAAGCACTTCGGCTAACAGTTTCACTGTGATGTACCTATCGCGACAAAGTGCTAAAATAATTTCTTGAATCTGCCCCGGGGGAAGATTGCGGCTCTTTCTTACTGACTCTGCAATCTGAAGCAAGTGGCTGAAATGTGGAGAGGTCTCTTCCAAATGTGGAGAGGTCTCTTCCAAATGTGGAGAGGCATCGGGCAAATGTGGAGAGGCTAATTCATTCTCACCGAGAGGCAGCATCGTTTGTTGGCTATCAACCTGTCCTGATAATTTATAAGAGGTTGCCCATCCCATTCCGTCGCGAACAAGAAAACCATCGTTAACGAGCGACTTAAATACGGAGGTTAAATCGCTTGCATGGGAATCGGTTATTTGGCGCAACCGTTGATTGGTCACTTTTTCTTCAAGGCAAGCCGTCACAACAGCAAGACGTTCAATTTCTCCTAATTCTCGAAACTTATCACCGAATTGGTTATCAAGCTGCTCTAAAACTTCGGGCGGCAATAAACTTGTCGTCGGCAGACGCAAAACGGTTTGCTCCGGTTGATACTTCTCATCAAGTAATGGCTGTCTCCAATGCTGTTCCATCCATGCGCGTCGAATTCTGGGGTAACCGGAACCTGCCTGTTCCAGTTCTGTTACATCCTGTTCGAGCAAAAGGTTGATATTGACTACTTTTAAGTTGTTGACATTGTTCCAAAAAGCCTTGCGAACCTTGGCAATATCTTGTAAACCAAGGACGCGAAATTCCCCTGTGCTATGCTCCTCAATACCTAACAGGATAGTTCCGCCGTTGGTGTTTGCCATTGCGGAATAGGTTGACCAGAGAGCGTTTGGCAGTTCCCCGCGCCCGTCTCTTCCCTGCGCGGCTTTTACCTCGAAATCACTCTCCTCATGTTGTTTGAGAAGTTCGTCTAATGTTTGCACTGGGTACGCTTCCTCGGCATTCTATAGACCTCTTGCATAAGTCCTACAGACGAAATTCCCTTGCCCTATCGAGTGCGAAGCACGGCACGGCGGAACGAGACCTGCACGAAGAATTTATTCTGCTGGACTTATGCAAGAGGTCTATAGAATTTACCATAGCATACCAAATTGCCGCCGATTTTGCAAACAAACTTATCTGCGCTTGAAAACACCCATGACATCAACGAAGCCGGGAGGTTCGGGAGGGTTA
>CAZPZP010000454.1:0-4225 GCA_964591025.1 uncultured Chthonomonadaceae bacterium | reverse complement strand
TTAGGGGAACAAATTGCCCGCTTCACTCGCCATAATAATCAGACGGGCGTTTGTTGCGCCTTCCTGTTTTTGGGCGTTTGCCTCTTATTTCGCGGAGTGAAACGCTGAAAAGGGTAACAAACCCGCTTTGGAGGCGTCCAACTCTGGTAATGTCAGCATTCTTTAAGGAGACACCATCTATGAATTCTCGCAAACAGGGCTTCACGCTCATTGAGTTGCTCGTTGTTATCGCTATTATCGCTATTCTTGCCGCTATTCTCTTCCCTGTCTTTGCTCAAGCCCGCGAGAAGGCTCGCCAAACCGCTTGCCTTTCGAATATGAAGCAACAAGCAATGGGCGTGATGATGTATTCGCAAGACTTCGATGAGATGTATCCGCTTGGTTCCTATCTGCTTACTGGCATGGTTACTGCCGTAACATGGCAGGATTTGGTGGAGCCTTATATCAAAGTCGGAGCCGGAGCCGATCTGCGCCCCGATGCTCCTGCTTCGCGCAAAGATGTCGCCTTCTGGATTTGTCCGAGTTTGAGCAATACATCGATTCCGATGGTAGCGGGCGATCCTATGCCTGGTCCATTTGCACCGGCATTTTACTCCCGCTCGCTCAGTTATATCAACAACTCTAATCTGATGCCGACGATGCACCGCCTCGCGCCCTCCGTTGGTTGGTTCCCTGCGCCTCCCGGCGGACAGCCGAGCGTTCAGGCTCCCGCGCAAGTCGTCCTGATCACCGAGGGAATGGCGTATATCGGCAACACAGGCGGCGACGACTGGACATCTGGCTGTAACGGTCAAGAATCCGGCTATCCCCAGTTAGGCGGCGGGCGTATCCTCGGGCGTGCCGACAACTATTGCGGCGGACGCTATCGGCATAGTGGCGGCGGCGTTTATGCCCTTGCCGACGGTCACGCCAAGTGGTTCAAGTCCCCGCCGAACTCATGGCGTCAACGATCCGAAGCCGGCGTGGCGTGGAAAAAGTCACTCGCACCGAACGCAGGGGCTTGGTTCCGCGAAGATTAGTGAGTAGGGAACAGAGAACAGAGAACAGCACTGAGTTTACCCTAACCACAAAGACAGCATGGAGAGTCTATGATGGATTCTCTGTGCTTTCTCCGTTTTCTCCGTGGTGCTTATGAATTGTCCTATTACCTGTTCCCTGTTTTGAGGTAAAATGATTGGGACGCTTTTAATATTGTGTGAAGGAGCATACGCGCATCATGGCGGAAGACATTTTTTTGATTTTGCACGGATGGGGCGGCAACAAACCCGCGCACTGGCAAGAGCATCTGTATACCAAACTCACAGCAGCGGGCAAAAAGGTTCACTATCCGAAAATGCCTGATCCCGCCTCGCCCGATTTGGCGGCATGGAAAGAGCGCGTCAAAGGCGAACTCGCTGAGATCGCCGCGCAGTCGCCCGACAATCCGCTGACCGTCCTGACACACAGCATGGGCGCAGTGACATGGATGCACGTCGCGGCAGAAAACGGCGCGAACGGCGCGAAATTGGCAGATCGTGTGTTGCTCATTGCCCCACCGTATATTCTGCCCGCCGCTCCTCCGCTCGATGCGCCGGAGAGTGTCGGAGCGTTTTTCCCGCCGCCGTTCGATCCCGCCGCCATCGCCAATGCCGCGACTTCGACGGTTCTGATCGCTTCCGATACCGACGATTATGCGACCTTCGATCAGTCAACGGGATATGCGGCAAAATTGGGCGTGGAGATTCACAAACTGCCCGGCGGCGGACATATTAGCCCGTATTATGGGTATGGCGAGTGGCCATGGGTTTTGGAGTGGTGTCTGCGCCAAGCCGACCTTCCGCCGTTCCCCAATAAATAGCCCCAGACAGACAACAACCTTTGCCCTTGCGCCCTCTTATTTTACGGCGTGAGGGCTTCGACTTTTCAAGAGAGTAAAGCGCGTGAGCAAGGTTTTGAGGGCGTTGACACCAGAAGAGTTTGCGAACAAGAGAGAAGCCGACTCGAATCTTTGTGTAATCGATGTCAGAACGGCGGACGAGTGGGAAACGGGGCATTTGGCAGGAGCGATTTTGCTGCCGATGCACACAATCGTGCGTCGTATTGGAGAATTAAACCCGAAACAGGAGACAATCGTCGTCTGCCAGCGAGGGATACGGAGCGATTTTGTCGCGCAATTTCTGCTCGTTATCAAAAATTTCGAGAGCGTTTCCATGCTGTGCGGCGGCATGAACGCTTGGGTCGGCGAAGTGATCACAGGCGATACGCTCTAAATCAGTCCCCACTCTTTATAAACGGAAATTGCGCTTGGATAGGGTTTCCATAGCCACTCGACTTTGAGCCACAAATCTGTAATTGCCGTACAGTGATAAACGCCTTTTTCGTCCGGCAGGATTTGCTGGTAGTATCCTTCTGCATCCAATTGGTAAAATTCTGCAACGCGGCGCATTCCATCAATCAGCCAGTACTCCTGAACTCCTGCCTGTTGATACTCCATGAACTTGTTGCCACGATCCTGTCTCTCCGTTCCGGGACTGATTAATTCAATCACTAAATCGGCGGCTCCATCGAGATAATTTTTTCTCAAACGGTGAGATTGAGACTCAGAGACAAAAATAATGTCGGGGTCTCGCCCTGAAGGTCGCAAAGGTAAGCGCATCGTAAACTCCGGCAGAACAATTCCGAGTTCTTTCTCTTCCACATACACGCTCAAAATCGCACACAAAAACACTTCCAACAATTGATGCATCATAGACGGCGACGGCATTTCGAAAACCTCTCCCTCAACCCACTCGAAACGCTGTCCCTCTTCACCGTAATCAAGGAATTCCTCGAAGGTCATCTTCGGGTGACTTCGGGAGCTTTTGGTAAGAACTGCTTGTGTCATGATGTTGCCCGCCTTTTGTGGGAGAAATGCGTCTACCCTTCGTAGCGTTGTATAATGAGAGTCGCGTTGTGTCCACCAAACCCAAAGGCATTGGACATGACGACACGCACATCGGCGGCGCGTGCCTGATTGGGAACATAGTCCAAATCGCACGAGGGATCAGGAACTTCGTAGTTGATCGTTGGAGGAATGCGATTGTCGCGAATGGCGAACGTCGAGATAACGGCTTCTACTGCCCCCGCCGCCCCGATCATATGCCCCGTCATGGACTTTGTAGAACTGACCGGAACATTGTAAGCGTTATCGCCGAACACCTTTTTGATCGCCGCCGTCTCGTTTTTGTCGTTGAGCAGAGTCGAAGTCCCATGCGCGTTGATATAGGAAATATCTTCGGGCGACAAGCCAGCGTGCGCGAGTGCCATTCTCATGGAACGCGCCGCGCCTTCATGTTCCGGCGCGGGAGACGTGATATGATAGGCGTCGGTGGTGGCTCCATAACCCGTAATTTCGCCGTAGATTCGGGCGTTGCGAGCGAGTGCCGATTGAAGCTCTTCTAAAATCAATATCCCGCTTCCTTCGCCCATGAGAAAGCCGTCGCGCCCGTTCTCGAAAGGACGCGAAGCGCGTTCGGGTTCGTCGTTGCGCGTGGACATCGTGCGTGCAGCACAGAAGCCCGCAATGCCGAGCGGAGTAATGGAAGCTTCGGCTCCTCCTGTGATCATGGCGTCGGTGTCGCCGCGCTTGATCACCCAATAGGCGTCCCCGATATTGTTATTGCCCACCGCGCACGCCGTCGCCACACAGGAACTGGGACCTTTTGCGCCGAGCAGAATCGCCGTCATGCCCGCGCCCATTCCACTGATAATGCCGGGAATCAAGAACGGTGAAATGCGACTGGGACCTTTTTCTATGAGAATGGAGTGTTGCTCCTCAATGATGGAGAGACCGCCGATACCGGAGCCGATGTATGTCCCAACCCGTTCGTCATTCTCAGAGGTGATCTGCAAGCCGGAGTCTTCCAGTGCCATCCGCGCCGCTGCCACCGCAAAATGGACGAAACGATCCATACGGCGCACGTCTTTTTTGTCCATGAATTGGGCGGGATCGAACCCTTTGACTTGCGCCGCAATTTGGGTCGTATACTCGGAAGGATCGAATGCTTCTATCCGACTGATACCGGAGCAGCCGGCAAGACAGGCTTTCCAGAGCGATTCGGCGGTGTTGCCAAGCGGCGTGACGGCTCCCAATCCCGTGATGACGACTCGGCGTCCGTTGTCCGTTAGTCTTGTTTCCGCGCTCATAACTCTCCTTACCTTCCCAATGTCACACGCCTGTTTGTGTGACAGAATTCTCCCTGTAAAA